>JBLFXD010000490.1:0-5933 GCA_047611045.1 Planctomycetaceae bacterium
CGACGCTAGCGTCACGACCAGAATTGCGGCCAACGATGCCGGGATGGCTCTAGTCATCTTTGGCAGCAACCAGATGATCGCCATCGTTGTGGCGACCAGGCCAAGCATCAGAAACAGCGGCTGCCCGGTCAGATAAATCAGCTCCCCACCAGCGGACAGAGTTTTGAAACTACCGAGCTGCGCCAGGCCGATCACGATGGCCAGTCCGTTCACAAATCCGAGCATGACCGGATGAGGGACCATGCGGATCAGCTTTCCAAGTCGCCCCAGCCCAACGGCAATCTGCAGGAGGCCGCACAGAATGACGGTCGGGAAGAGGTATTCGACTCCGTGCAGAGCGACCAACGCAACGATGACAACAGCCATCGCTCCGGTCGCCCCGGAAATCATTCCCGGTCGGCCGCCGAGCACTGCCGAGAACAGACCAATAAAGAAAGCCGAATACAACCCGATCAGCGGAGAGACGCCAGCCACAAACGCGAACGCAATGGCTTCAGGCACCAGCGCCAAAGCAACCGTCAAACCTGAAAGTACGTCGTCTTTGACGGACCCTGATCGCGGAGTGAAGAAGTTGAGCATGAAGTATCCAGAACGGGAGGCCCATCGAAATGAGCCGGCGGCAATCGACAACGAGTGGCTGAGGAATCAGCCCGGATCGCCGCTGAGAGCAAGAGATCGACACGCTGTTCGACAGGCTCGCGACTCTACGGAGCACTGGTCAGCGGGATCGGAAGGAAGGCGTCTTAGAGAGCCCTGAGGGCTGCGGACTATAACCCGTCGGTTCACTCGGTCAACGCAGGTCAGAACGATCGATCATCTTTGATGCGACGACCCAATCATTTGCCCCGATGTAACGATTGCCCGGCGTTAGAATTCCAAGGCAACTCACATATCCTTCGCTGACTCTGACGCACAGACGCCGAGTTGCAAAGACCCGCAGAGGCATCTTCGAGTTCATTTACTCGGAAAAGTCACGTCGTACTGGCTGAGCTGAGCGGCGTCACGGTGCACTTCGCCACACGCGAGCGTCGCCGGCAAGGCCGCCCGAAGCCACCGTCTTTCCGTCCGGTGAGACGGCAATCGAGAAAAACTGACGGCTGTGACCTCGCAGCGTCGTGAGTCGTTCGCCGGACTTCGTATCCCAGAGCTGCAGCCGGCGGTCGCGGCCGCCAGACGCCAGCGTCTTTCCGTCCGGAAAAACGCTCAGCGCATTGATCCGACTGGTGTGAGCCTTAATTGTCGCTCGTCGCGTTTCCGCCGTCGTATCCCAAAGTTGTAACTCGCCGGTCGATGTTCCGATGGCGATGACGCCGCCACCTTCGCAGTAAGTCAACGCGAGCGGAACGGACTCGACCGCAATCTTCCACGACATTCGATCGCCGTTCTTCGCGGAGAAAAACTGAACTGACTCATCCAGGCACGCAACGGCAACCAGGCCACCATCAGGTGAGAATGCGACATCGTTGACTCCGTTGCCAATGTCTGAAATCTCAAACTTCGGCGACGCCCAATCGGAAGTCGAGAAGCAGATCAGTGCTCCGTCACGGCTGCCGATTGCCAATTGACGATCGTCGGACGAAAACTGCAACGTTGTAATTGCTCCCGCCTCTGAATATTCAGGCTGCGCGACGACGTTGCCGGATTCGGTATCAATGATCGAAATTGAAGAACCACCGCTCGCGACTGCAAGAATCGAACCTCTGTGCTGCGTGGCGTAGATTCTGGATACTTCGTCGCCACTCTCGACGACTAGCTTCGAAGTCCCGTCATCGATGTTCCAACTTGTGATGGCTCCGCGACTGTCGGCAGTCAGGAGCCAGCTTCCGCCATTCATAAAGGCGACATGGCGAACGTCGACGTCGTGCCAAAGGACAGTTGGCCTCAGCAAAGCCTGGATGTCGAGCAGTTTGATGCTGCCGTCTCCGCTGCCGACGCAAAGTGCATTTCCGTCCGGCGAAACATCGAGCACACCCTGAGTCAAAATGTGCGTTGCCAGGTGACGCATTTCATGCCCGGCTTCGACGTCGATCAATAAAAGTTGCCCGGACGTGCCGACGGCCGATAACACTCGGTCATCGACGAACTCGATGTCACCGACCTGCCCCATGCCCGTTCCGGTTTCAAACTTGAGCATCCCGTCTTCAAGCGACCAGACACGAATTGCTCCGGAGTAGCTACCGGTCGCAATGTTCGCACTGTCAGGCGACCAGGCGACGACTTCAACGCCGGGGTTCGGTCGAAACTGATGCTGCACCGTGCCGCTGGAAATTTCCGTTACTCGGACGCGGCCATCTTCTTTGGCGACTGCTACAAAGTGCCCGTTCGGCGACAGGCTGACATCGCGATTCTCGCCTTCACCCGTCGGGATCTCGGCGGCCAACTCTCCCGTTTCAAGATTCCAGATCCGTGCCGCACCTTTTACGGAAGCCGACAGCAGCAGCATTCCATCATCCGAGAACTCAACATGTCTGACGGAAGGACCATGCTTCAGTTCATGCTCTGGCTGGTCGCTCTTACTCGGAATCCAGACTCGAACCATCCCGTCCGTTGAACCTGAAGCCAACTGCTTTGTCACCGGCGAGAAACGGATCGCTCGAAATCGTCCGGCATCAATCTCCAGCGTCCTCAACAAAGAATGTGATTGGGAATCGAAGACGCTGATGCCACGATCACCGCCAAGCGAGGCAACCATCTTTCCATCGTTTGAAATTGCCAAATCTTCAACCGGCGAACCCTGATTCCAATGTGAGACGAACAGCGATCGAACCTGCGAATGATAGTGCCACTCGAAGCCGCGTAGGTCAGGTCGCCCGTCTGTCGGCATGAAGCGATCGAGCGTTTGCTCAAGGCCGGTGACGTCGCCGCGCGAAACAAACTCCGCGGCAAGATTCATCTGTGACCGATAGAGTGCCTGCCGATTCTGCTCGGCGATCTGTTCGGCTCTCAGCCAGAACGCTGAAACTCCGCACAACCCGACTGTCAGGCTGAAGAAAATCCCGACGAGCAATCCTGCAACAACCGGACGGCGACGACACCATCGCCAGAGACGTTCGGGTGATGAGATCGCTCTCGCGCGAATTGGCTCTCTCGCCGCGAAACGCTGTAACTCGGCCGCAACTTCACTTGCTGACTGGTATCGCTTGGCTGGTTCGCGCTCCATGCACTTCAGGCAGATCGTCTCAAGATCTTTCGGGAGCGTCGGCTCCAGCGTTCGCGGAGACGGCACTTCGTCGAACATTTTCTGATGGAGAACCGCGCGAACGTTTCCTCGGAATGGAAGACTCGCGGTCAGCATCTGAAACAGAATCACGCCGACAGCGTAGATGTCAGAACGATGATCCGTTTCTCTGGTCTTGCCGGCGGCCTGCTCCGGCGACATGTACCGAGCCGTGCCCAGAATCTGTCCGTCTGTAGAAATTGACTGATCGGCTGAGATTCGTTTCGCCAGACCAAAGTCGGCGATGCACGGCTTGCCATCTTTGTCGATCAGAATGTTCGCGGGCTTAACGTCTCGATGAATAATTCCGTTGTCATGAGCGTGCTGAAGCGCGTTGGCAACTGTCGAAACGACTTCGACCGTGCGCTCAATCTTTGGCTTACCGGCCGACAGAGCATCTCCGAGAGTCATGCCCTCGATATATTCGGTGGCGATGAAAACCTGATCGCCGTCCCGACCGACTTCGTACACCGAAACAATATTCGGATGGTGCAGCGTCGCGGCGGTTCGCGCTTCGTGGAGCGACGATTCGGTATCGTCGTTTCGAGCGATCGGTAATTTCAGCGCGACCTGGCGTTCGAGGTCGTTGTCCTGCGCAAGCCAGACGGCACCAAACCCGCCGACTCCAAGCATTCGAATCAGCGTGAAGTGAGCGATCTTCTTGATCTGGTCGGGCTTTGGTTGCACGAACGAAAGAGTTGCATCAGGACCGCCGGCTAACGGAACCTGCCCGCAGTTTGGGCACTCGACGCTGTCGATCGTCAGGTCGAGTTCGTGGCCGCCGTCCGTGCTGACATCTCGATTCACCGCAATCGGATGTCGACAGCTCGGACAGGAGAGGTCCATGTAGTGTCTCGCGGGTTAGTTACTGATTGCGACGCAAACGCTTCCGCATCATTCGACACAATTCTCCGTTGCCCAGGAGATCGCCGCAAGCTTCAACGGCCTGGCGAGAATGCGACTGCACGCAGGGTGAGTCTTGTCGCACCTGACAAACATAAACGACGCAACTACCTACGAGGCATTCTTGCCGTTGCGACGATCAAATACGAACGGCTCCGTTGAGTGGCCGGTCACGGTTACTTTCACGGGGGGAGCGATTCCGCCCTGATCGACCTCGACGCGCAGGATGTTCTGCGCTTTGAACGGTCGATCATGGATCCACTTGTGCCCGTCGCCGTGCAGATAGAGAACAGGCTTGCCAAAGTCCTCAGCAACCTTGTTGAACGGTTCGAAAAAGTCGTTGTGAACTTTGGCCGGCTTTGCATGGCCGAAGATCACAAGGCTGCTTATCTCGGTGCCGAACCGCTGCAGGTTCGACTTCACCCAGTCGAGATCACCAGCGTGTCGAAGCTTCCACTCCTGCTCGTCGTGAACTCGTCCTCCGACAATGTTCAGCCCAACGAACAAGACTCCGCCCTTCACGAATGCAAAATTCTCTTCACGAATCTTCTGCCGTTCGACGGCCAGGCTGTGTTTCCAGCGCCGATCGTATTTCATGAAGTACTGATCCCAATACTTCCATGCCTGAACCGGATCGATGCAATCATTCCACTCATTGTCGCCCGGAATAATGAACACCGGCGCCGCTGACTTGCCGAGCATTCCGGCCACTTTCTGGTAGACCGACTCAGTGCAAAGCGGCAGCCCTCGTTTGATATCTCCGACGTGGATCACAAACTCCGCGTCACTCGGGATGTTGGCAATCTGCTTCGGCAGAATGACATCCTCACCCGGCGCGTAAGGCACGTCGCCCATCGCGTAGAACGTCACCCCGACGTTGGCGTCGTCGGCAGCCTTTGACACATTCATACCAGCCATCAGGCTGAGACAGGACAAAAGAATCGCCGCTGCAGATTTGAAGCTCATAATTTGCTCGCATTGAGGTTTTAGAATCAACGCCACGATAACAAACGAGCTGCTGCTGCAAAGTGAATCGCCCCGAGGTTGTGCCGAAAAACAACGCTCTATTGGTAACTTCCAGCTACAGGCACGCCGCACCACACTCGAAAGTTGCGTCTACCTGCGCGGAGCAATCATCTGACCGAATCAGTCGAATGCAATTGCGGGTGTGTTGGCCGCCTCGGGAGAAACCTGCAATTGATGGAGCGTGTCGAGCTGGGCTCCGGCGATTGTTTTAAAACGCACGTGAGCCGTGAGGTTGCGGGTCGTCAGGTCTGCGGGCAGCGGAATCAGAACGCGGAAGCCGCGGCCGACGATGCCGTTGTGCCAGAGAGCTTCGGACTCAGCGCTGCTGAAGTTTGCGGTCGCGATCTCTTCGCTGCCGGCGGGAAGTGAAATGTCGGTGAGCCGGACGGAAAGCTCGCCGGAGACTCGATGAATCTCACCACTCGAATCCTTCGGCGCAATGAGTAGTGAAACTTGTTCGTCGCCGGGGATGTCGTCGCGGTCGAGTCCACCGCTCAAGAGAGGGGCAACTTCGATGCGATCAATCCGGGCCGTCGTATGAGCGGTTTGAAGGATCTCATGCGACGGCTGCTGCTTGACCAGTTCGTCACGCAGGATCGACGCTTCTCGACGAGCGACGTCGCGGTCCGATTCAACTCGCTCAAGCGACGCGGAAAGACGATCGAGCGACTCTTCCTGAACTCGCAGACGAGCCTCTAACCCTTCAGCCCGACGAACCGCTGCGTTCTGGCAACCGATCCCGCACAGCAGACTCGCACAAATTGCGAACAGCGCAATACGATCTCGA
>JBLFXD010000491.1:0-5932 GCA_047611045.1 Planctomycetaceae bacterium
ACATAACCGGCGCGAGCTTCTATGGAACGATGTTGCGACGCTGCGATTTGGAGTTCATCGATCCTGGCTCCGGCATGGAGTTTCGTGCGGCTCGCCTGATGGAGGCACACCTGACCGGAGCTCAGCTTCCGAATGCAAGAATGGCAAATGCTGATCTTCGGTCGACGGGGCTGGCAGATATCAATCTGGAAGGGGCGGACCTGCGAGGGGCGCTGCTGGATAACGCGACGTTTCATTTGGGGTCGTCGAGAAGCGGGCTGGTCGACAGTCCCCTGGCCAGCGAAGGCACAAGAACCGGCTTCTACACCGACGAATATGAAGAGCAGCATTACCGCGACCCGGAAGAAGTCCGGAAGGCAAATCTCTGCGGTGCTGATCTTCGAGGAGCCAAAGTCAAGACCGTCGATTTCTACCTCGTCGATCTTCGCGGCGCGATCTACGACGAAGATCAACGCCGCCACTTCGCTCGCTGCGGCGCGATTCTTGATTGAATGTCGTAGGTCAGGCTTTGCCTGACGAAGTCCGCAGTTTGGGAAATGATCATTCGCATGCAGTTGAAAGGGAAGGTTGGCACTCCGTGAGCCAACTTCGTCAGGCGGAGCCTGACCTACCGGGCGTCCCAGCCCTCGATGGAGTCGTCACCGTCGACTGTTGTCAGGGCTTTGAGAACTTTGGGATCAATGTTGTGGCTCAGGAACTTAGCGGCACCGTCGGCCATCAGAACATGGCCGCCGCCCCGGTGCCAGGCTGAGATCAGTGCAGGAGATTCAGTTGGCGTGGGGCCGGTCAGGTTGATTCCGAGATTGCCGTCGGAGACCTCGCTGTCACGCGGCTCGGTCCAGACGATGTTCAGCCCGGCTGCTTCTACAACCGCGAGTGTGTTGGCTGTTCCGTCGGTGAAATCTGAGAATGACCGTGGATACTGACGATCGCCTATCGTCTTCTGACCGCTGATCATCGCGTAGTGAGTGTACCACCGGTCAAGCGTGTCCTTCGTTGTTCGAGTTGACGGGCAAGTTAACTGCTCGATTCTTTGCTTCGCGATGACGGTGTTCTTATTGGAGTTCCACGCGAGTGTCTGGTCGTAGGTTTCGAACAGGTCGGGATTGTCGAGGTACGGTAGAGCATGGACTCGCCAACTGACTAACGGGGCACCTGCGGGTGATGGAGGGAAGTGACCATGCACATCGTGAAAGTTGTGCAGAGCGATTCCAATCTGCTTGAGGTTGCTTTTGCATTGAGTTCTGCGGGCGGCTTCACGCGGTTGCACGTGGCTTGGGACAAGGACGAAAAAGAATCCGAAGATAGCCAGAAGGCAAATCAGAAACCCGAAGCCGAATGGTGAGGCCTTGTTTTCAGCCTTGAGCCGTCGATGTGTCATCCGCATGCCGACCAGGCCAATCAGCCAGAACGCTGCCTTATAAATTGCGAAATACGGGTATGCGGCTCGTTCGGTGTCGGAGTCAAGCGACTCTATCGCGAAGGCCACGGCGATCAGTGCTCCGGGGATCGCCAGTGCCCATGCCCAGACGCTGGACTGTTTGGCCGGCCATCGTCTGCTGAGAAACAGCAAGGCAACAAAACAAAGTATCAGTGACAGGCAGATTGAATGAGTCGTGAATACGTCAGTCCAGGTCGAATTCCAATTTACTTCTTGAGGGTATTCATGGCCCATGAGTGGCCTTCCGATTGAGGAATGTCTGAGCGGACGCCGGGAAATACATCTGGAGCTGTCGGACGGTCCCGTTCGTTGTTCTGGCAGGTTAAGATCAGATCAGGCGAATGGCCATCGGAATGTTCCGGGCAGGGACCAATGGCAACTTTTAGAGGGCAGACACGTGGCTGAGAGATCAATTCAGGATTACATAGTTCATCATCACGAACTTGACTGGGACGCGTTGCTCGAACCGTGGCGGTGGCTGCTGCCGGATTCGTACACGATCTGGTTGATGAACCGGTTCGGCGATCTGTTTCTGATTCTTGAGGACGGCGTTGTTGTGATGCTCGATTCCGGAATGGGGAAGGTCGAGGAAGTTTCGAAGAGCCAGGTCGAGTTCTGCGATCTGTGCGAGGAGCCGGAGAACCTCAGTGACTACTTTGCCATTCCGCTGGTCGATGCGATGACCGAGGCGGGAACGGCGCTCGAAGACGGGCAGTGTTACACGTTTCGGCATCCGCCAGTGACGGGCGGCGAGTATGAAGCGTCAAACGTTGCCGTCACGGACATCGCGAATCACTTTGCCGGCTACGGAGCGATTCACGAAAAGGTTCGCGACGTTCCCGATGGGCGAGAGGTCGAGATAGCCTGGAAGCCGTGAACCGGAATTCCAGCCTACGAAATTTGAAAAGACCCAGGCACGGAGAGAGTCAGATGAGTCTGATCGAGCGAACAATTGAAGCGACAACGCGACGCGAGCTGCTGTCTTCGGCTGGTGGGGTCAGTCTTGGGGCGTTGGCTTTGTCCTCTTTGCTGGAGAAAGAGGCGGGAGCTGCCGGCGGTGAGTCGAAGCGGGCTGCGGGAAGCGGTGGTCTGGTCGGGCTGCCGCATCACGAGCCGAAAGTCAAACGCGTGATCTGGCTCATGCAGAGCGGGGCGCCTTCTCACACGGACCTGTTCGACCATAAGCCGACCCTGGCCAAACAGCGCGGCGAGGAGATCCCTGAGTCGATTCATAAGAGTCAGAAGTTGTCGACGATGACTCAGGGGAAGAGCAAGCCGTGCCTGGGGCCTCGCGCCCCCTTTAAGCAGCACGGCGAGAGCGGTCGATGGATGACGGATTTCATGCCGCATACCGCGTCGATCGTCGACGACATCTGCATGATCCACACGATGAAGACCGAGGCGGTTAACCACGCTCCCGCGATGACGTTTCTGCTGACCGGGGCTGAGCAGCCGGGGCGGCCGAGTGCTGGAGCGTGGACCTCGTACGGGCTCGGCAGCGACAACGAGAACATGCCGACCTACTGCGTGCTGACGTCGCGCGACCGCGAGGGAAGTTGCGGGCAGCTGTTTTACGACTTCTACTGGAGCAGCGGTTTTCTGCCGTCGAAGTTTCAGGGAGTGAAGTTCCGACAGGGCGGTAGCCCGGTGCTGTACCTCGAAGATCCTGCCGGGCTGACGCGCGAGACACGACGAACGCTGCTCGACGGTCTTGCAAAGTTGAACCAGCAGAAGTTCGACCAGGTAGGCGATCCGGAGATTCAGACTCGCATTGCTCAGTACGAAATGGCCTACCGCATGCAGAAGGCGATGCCCGAAGCGGTTGACCTGGGGCGCGAGCCGAAACACGTACTGGACAGCTACGGCCCGCAAGTGTCGACGCCGGGATCGTTCGCTTCGAATTGTCTGATGGCGTGTCGACTTGCCGAGCGAGGTGTGAAGTTCATCCAGTTAATGCACAGCGGGTGGGATCAGCACTCGAACCTGCCGACGCAACTTGAGCAACAATGCGTCGACACGGATCAGCCGTCGGCGGCGCTGGTCAAGGATCTGAAGCAGCGAGGCCTGCTCGAAGACACGCTGGTCATCTGGGGCGGCGAGTTCGGTCGGACTCCATTTGGCCAGGGCGACATCAACAACAAACAGAAACACGGTCGAGATCATCACCCGTACTGCTACTCCATCTGGATGGCCGGCGGCGGCGTGAAGAAAGGTATCGCGTACGGCGAGACCGACGAGTACGGCTACAACGTCGTCAAAGACCAGGTCCACGTGCACGATTTTCAGGCAACGCTGATGCACCTGCTCGGCATCGACCACACCCGGCACACCCACAAATTTCAGGGCAGGCATTATCGTCTGACCGATGTTCATGGCGAAGTCGTCGACGGAGTTCTGGCATGACGTCTCAAGATGATTCGGCGATGGACGGCAACTCGTTGACTGCGGACGAGGCTCGCAAGTTGGCTTCGGGGCCGACGCAGGAGCATGCGTATTCTCGGGGGCCGAGGATCACGGCGATTGAGACGGTCGTTCCGTACGACGTGATGCCCGGGATGCTGGCGCTGCGGGTTCACACGGATGCAGGCACCGTGGACGGCGAGTCGGTGATCGGGCATGGCGAAACGTACTATCTGCCCGAGGCGGCTGCGGCGGTGATTCACGACTGGATGGCGAATCGGCTGATTGGTTCTGACGCGGCGGCCATCGAGAGTCACTGGCGGTTTCTTTACGAACGATGCATTGCGTTCGGCGGAGTCGGAGCCGAATTGCGGGCGCTGTCGGCGATCGATCTGGCGCTGTGGGACATCGCCGGCCAACTTTGCGAGCGGCCGGTGTGGAGGTTGCTCGGTGGTCCGGTGCGGGATGCGGTGCCGGTTTACAATAGTTGCGGCGGTCCGTTTTATGGTCGGCGCACAGCGGGATCATCGACGTTTGCCGGCTGGCCAGGGCATGGTGATCCGGGCAAGCCGGGGCCGCTGGAAGACAACTGGAACTGCATCAACCGGCCCGGTGATCTCGCGGAAGAGTTGCTGGAACTTGGTTATGGAGCCATGAAGTTGTGGGCTTTCGACGCGGTGTATCGAGAGTCCGGCGGGCAACGAATTAGCGCGAAAGATGTCGAACGCGGTGTCGCTCCGTTTCGAGCGATCCGTGAACGAGTCGGCAACGACATCGACGTCATGCTGGACGGGCACGGGTTCTTCTCGCTGGCGGCCGGGCTGGCGATCGCTCGCGGGATGCGCGAAGTGGATCCGCTCTGGATGGAAGACGTCGTGCGGACTGACAATGTTCAGACGCTGGCCGCTTTTCGAGCCGATGCTGGAGTGCCGTTGGCGGTGAGCGAAATGCTGGTCACACGCGAGCAGTATCGGCAGGTGCTGGAAGGTCGAGCGGCGGATTACGTCATGATCGATCCAACCTGGGTGGGCGGCATCAGCGAGACTCGCCGCATCGCCGAGCTGGCTCAGCTGCACAACGTTCCCGTTCTGATGCACGACTGCACGGGGCCGTTGACCTTGTTCGCTGGTTTGAACGTGGCGGCGTCCGTCCCCGGAGTGACATATCAGGAAACGGTTCGAGCTCACATCGCGACGCTTTATCCACATTTGATCGACACGACAGTCGAGATCAAAAACGGCGAGATTGCTTTGTCTGAGCGAGCCGGCATCGGCGTTCGATGGCTCGCTGAAATGTTTGACGCATCGGCGAAGGGGTATCGACTTTCCGGGAAGCTGTAGACGAATGATCGATTGTGTCGATGCTCGCGCAAGTGATTGACGGTTCGCGAGAAGCTGCCTAAATTGGTTGAATCCCCCTCTGTGTGGAACCGATCGAGTTCTACGGGTCAGGTATTCGTTCAGAATCGACAAATATAAAATGCTTGCGAAGCGAATTATTCCCTGCCTTGATGTTCACGCCGGGCGTGTCGTCAAGGGCGTCAACTTTCTGAATCTGCAGGATGCTGGCGACCCGGTGGCGATTGCCTCTCGTTACGAAGCCGAGGGCGCGGACGAGCTGGTCTTTCTTGACATCACCGCCAGCCACGAAGAACGCGACATCATTCTGGATGTCGTCAGTCGGACATCCGAAGTTGTGTTCATGCCGCTGACAGTCGGCGGCGGGATCCGAACGCTCGAAGATATTCGCACGTTGCTCAGCGCTGGTTGCGACAAGGTGTCGATCAACTCGGCGGCTGTCACGGATCCGGATTTCGTCAAAGAGGCAGCACTGCGGTTTGGCAGCCAGTGCATCGTCGTCAACATCGACCCGAAGCGGATCAAGCAGGATGATGGCTCCGAGCTATGGGACGTGCACATCAACGGCGGTCGAATTCCCACCGGGCTTGAAGTGGTCGCGTGGGCGCGCGAAGTTGAGCGGCTCGGTGCCGGCGAAATCGTGCTGACGTGCATGGATGCCGACGGGACGAAGGACGGTTTCGACATCGAAATCACGAGTGCTGTAGCCGATGCCGTCGGTGTTCCCGTCGTG
>JBLFXD010000492.1:0-5896 GCA_047611045.1 Planctomycetaceae bacterium
GAATTGGGGAAGAATGCTTTAACAAGCGCAATCAAGATGCCATCGTTGAAATCAAATGTTTCGTCCTCATTAACGTCAAAGATCGCTTCTCCGTTAAGGGCGTTGACATTTGCCTTGATGGTAGTGGCAGTCAGCATTGTTCCGCCTTGATTGGCCTCAATGCTGGAATTGGGGAAGAATGCTTTAACGAGCGCAATCAGGATGCCGTCATTAAAGTCGTAAACATTGTCGCCGTTGACGTCTCCGTCGACAGTGATGGCTGACTCAATCTTGACGGTGGCCCCTTCCTGAGTGAAGACCTCGAAGGTCGTGCCGTCGATCATTTCGTTGGCACCCTGCGACCAGCCATTCACTCCGTCGACGATGCCGTTGATGACGTCGTCAGAATCTCTGAGGATAGCCAGGGTGTGAGCGTCGTTGGTTGCGAAGGGTGACGAGCTGGCCGTTGTTGGGCCGGCTCCGGTGATGGCAAGGACTGTCGCCAGATCGAGTGTCAATGTCTGAGTCGCGGCATCTTCCAGATCGATGACTTCGATATCGTTGAACCGGTTGCCAGGCAGCGTCGTCAGGTTGATATTCGCACTGTCGAATGATCCATCACCGGTCAGAGTGTCGACTCCAGTGCCGCCGTCAAAGCGAGGCACATTTGAGAAATTCGACAGGTTTGCTGTGAGGATATCGTCGCCAGAGCCACCGATCAGCACGTCGGAACCACCATCCGAGGTCAGCGTGTCATCGCCGCCTCCGCCGACAAGAATATCAGCATTGCCAGCCCCCGCGTTGGCCAGCAGCGATCCATCAGTTGCCCCATCGATCTTCTGCAGACCGTTGCCAAGTTCTCCATCACCGGCATTGCCGTCGTTGAGATCGAAATCGGTTCCGAAGAAGACCGTGACAGTTCCAAGAGAAGAGTAGGGCTCTCCGATGAACAGTTCGTCGAAGCCATCGCCGTTGAGGTCAGCCCCTGATGTCACTCGTTGCCCAGCGTGATAACTGCCTGAGCCGCTCAGCTTGAATCCGATTGTACCGTCGAGAGTTAGACCCTCGAGGTTTCCTGGTACTGATGCTGAAATGTTTGATCGACCAAACATGACATAGGCCTGGCCATTCGTGGCTCCCGGAACCACCGAGCCTGAACTTTTGGTTGGCGCCCCCACCACGACATCTTCAAAACCATCTCCGTTGATATCACCGGTGATATTGACCGAGGTTCCGGCGACGTCGTAATTCGCGGCTCCATTCAGGATAAAGCCACTCGTCCCACTCAACGCTGTCAGGTTGAGCGAACCCGACGATCCAAGGT
Source organism: Planctomycetaceae bacterium (assembly GCA_047611045.1). Taxonomy (GTDB): domain Bacteria; phylum Planctomycetota; class Planctomycetia; order Planctomycetales; family Planctomycetaceae; genus JABMPE01. The sequence goes on from JBLFXD010000492.1 coordinate 1,304, forward strand.
TCGTCTTTCCGAAGACCACGTAGGCTCGCCCGTCGACGTGGGCATAGTCGTAGCTGCCTGGAGCTCCGACGACGAAGTCATCGATGCCGTCTCCGTTCACGTCACCGCCGCTGCTGATCGAGGCGCCCGTCGTCGCTTGTTCGTTAATCACACCCGTCGCTGAAAATCCGTTGGACCCATTCAGTTGAGTCGCTTCGACGGTGGCGCCGAAGGATGTGTCGCCGAAGATCACAAAGACTCGACCGTCATATCCAGGCGTCACTCCGTACGTGCCAGCGTTCAGTTTCGGTGCACCGACTACCAGATCATCAAATCCGTCGCCGTTGATGTCTCCGCCGATGCTGACCGCCGAGCCGATATATGCCTGGTTGCTGGCGCCATTGGTTAACGAATCTGTAAACCGGAAGCCGTTGCCACCATTCAACTGCGTGACGTTCAGATTGGCGAAACCACTTTCCTTGCCGAAGACGACATAGGCCGCTCCCACTCCGTAGGAAGCTCCGACATTCGTTCTTGGTCCTCCAAAAACAATATCGTCGTACCCGTCGCCGTTAATGTCTCCGCCAGTTGCAGTAGCGTCGGCGGCATTGAAGTCAGGAGTGCTGCCAAAACCGGTCAGTCGAAAACCGACGGTGTCGCTGGCACCAGCGTCGATGGTGGCAAGATCGACGTCACTGTTAATTGCTTTTCCGAAAATCACATAGCCGGAGGCACCGTCGGCAGTTGCAGAATATTTCGAAGTTGCGACGAGGATGTCGTCGAACCCGTCACCGTTGACGTCACCTGCGCCTGATACGGCAGTGCCGGCATAGTCTGCCGGTCCAGGAATCGCACCAGCGACTCCGCGAATTGCGAACCCATCCCCTGCATTGAGATTGTCCAGGTCCGGCGGAGGGCTGAAGCCATTCGACTTCCCAAAGATGACGTAGGCCGACCCGGCAGTGACGCTCTCGTAATACGCACCGATGATGACGTCTTCAAAACCGTCCCCGTTCACGTCGCCAGCGGGTTTGATGGAATTCCCTAAATTGCTCCCACCAGGTGACGCACCGCTGATTTGAAATCCGGTCGCGCCGGAAACATTGGTCAGGAGAATGTTGGCGGCACTCAATAGCGTGCGTTTTTCGAGAGTCTCGGGCTGACTCGATACGTCGACAACTCCGATGGCTCGTGCCCCCAGTCGGCGGGAGTCCCGGGATGGCGCGCAGAGGATCGAGCGTGACGCAGATAGACGCTTCAGCCAGTCGGTCAGCAGCATGGTTCGTAACTCCAAACGACACACATCCAAGGTGTTGCTTCTCGTAGCACCGGTAGATCGAAGACCAACTTCAGAACTTCGGCTCGACTGTTTCAGTTCGAGACCACCCTGAATTCCGAGTTAGTTTTTCGATGTCACATTTCAGTCCAGAAAACTCTTGTATTCAGATTTGTCATTCGAGTCCAACAAGCCAACACGGTGCGAACCGAGTCAGACGGTCAAACTGCCGGAAGGTTCCCGAATCTCTCGTTAAGGACAAATCCGACTCATCATCAAAATCTGCGGCACGCAACAGTCTTACGGATTCATCAGAATGGATGATCGTAAAACGCCTGACCGCAACATGGCTTCCATGCAGGACAAAGTTGCGACATCCGTCTTAAGCAACTTTGTCAACTCCCCAAGTACCTCATGCTACTTGAGTGTTCGCTTCAATGCGCTCAGCAGTCATTGCCAGGCTGTCTTCCGCAGTGGACATGCCCAACATTGGACACGTCGGCAGCCACCAGTTCTTAACGGACAGCCGCCAAAGCTGCTTGTCCGATTGTGCTCATAGTTCTCCGTCAGGTCCGATCGAAAGAGTTCGGCGAATCTCGTCCGTTTTGAATCCGATCATCATTGGCCGGACAACTCCCGGTAACGCAATGACGTCGTAAAGCTCCTCAACGATTCCTTCAATCCTCAACCAGTGAACGATGTCTCCAGATCGCAGATCGATGATCTGGAGTCCGCATCTGGCATCCGCGTCTCGACTCTTCAACTCGTCGTCGAGTGCCAGTCCCGAAAATGTCTTGTTATGTCGCGGTCGCGAAAGACCAACGATTGCGTAATCTCCGGTGAATGCCATCCCCCGCTGATAGCCAGGGCAGAACGTCACTGGTTCGAATTTTCGTTTTTCGAAATCGATGTATCCAAAGTATCCGTTTCCAGAGTCCAGCACCCACAGCCTGTCTCGATACCACCGCGGCGAATGCGGCATCGACAATCCTTCAACGACGATTTCATTTGTCTCAACGTCAACGATGCACCCGCCGTCGCGCCGCCGATCTCTCCAGCCATCATTTACGTCGGATTGGCTGACCGCTGTTACCCATTTGGGACGTCCATCCTTCATGGCCATCCCGTTTAAGTGGCAACGATCTTCGGCAGCAAGTCGACTGATAAACGGCGGTTTCCACAGCGGCCGAAAGCTGTGAGTGTCGCTCATCGTTGACAGGCAGCCGAACAACGTATTCACAAACACAACGCGGCCATCTGAATCGACGGCAACGTCGTGAACATCAATGTCTCCCGTGGTGTATCCAATCTGAGGAACGTACAGCTTGTCGTATCCGTCTGCTGATTGTCCCGGTTCGAGTGCGTTTTCGAATCTCCACAGTTGGTAGAGCGAACTCATCCAGAGCGTCTGTCCGTCGTTGTCCGAGCAGAGCCCCATGCATCTGTTAAACGTACGCTCGAAGACCGAAAGTTTGTCCTCCGGCTTCACGCCGATCAGAAACACTTTTCCGGTTTGATATGTCGTAAACCCGAGGCTCACCTTGTGGTCAGCCATCCAGTTTGTGATCTGTCGTGACCCGCTGATTTCGAGTCGAGGTTCCGAGGCGGGCTCCATGCTGCCCGGGACCTGAGATTCGGTTGTCATAACATCTGTCTTGTGAGAGAGCCGCAAACTTGCTGCGTTGGTAAAGGAGAACTCCATCCGACCAGAATTGTTGATCTGGCCTGACCTCTCCGTTGAAGAGCTCGTGACGAAAACCGACGACAGTTTCGCCAATCGGTCCTGAATACCGAAATGACGTGACCGTCGGAGGTCATATACAGTTCGTACTCGCCCCTATCTTCCGTAATCGGTTCTCAAGCTAGTGACCGGCCACAGCTGTTGCAATTCATTTGTCAAAGTCTGAGGGCTCCAACGCAGTTCGCGGTATTGCCGGCTCATGACAACTGATCCATCAGTCAGGTACAGCCATTCCGGTGCATCTTGTCCGCATCGCTGTCACGACTGCGAAAGCCGCGTCGATCCCTCCGACCAGATCGGTGTGGCCAGCCAACGCCAAAGCGACTTCATGGTTTCGCTGAGCAACACAAACATCAAAGTCTGCCATTTCGGTTGAGGCTCGTCCATTCGCTCGTGCCGCGTTTCACGGGTCGCAGCGATTAGTTGAATTTGTCAGGAGATTCTGCCGGCAGATGTTCGAACCGACGGCGAGGCAGACTGCAGCGGTGCTCGCCATCCTGACTGCTTTAAGGTCTGATTTTCGACGACCTCGCAGGGCGAGCCTCTCCCCACCCGGGACCGCTGGTCATTCTGCGGTGGCAAACCTTTCCGGTTACGAAGTCACAATCGGCTGTCAGTTCTGAGTCGCCAACAGCGGTGATTCCCAGGAACTTGCTCTTTCGCAGTTTCCAGGCCCCGTTTGAATTGCATCGAGCATGGCTACCCTGCCAACATGCCCGGACCCATTCAACTGCGGCTATTACGGAACCATCATGTACGACCGACTTGTCCTGCTCAGCGGCCGCGCTCACCGCGAACTCGCTGTAGACATCGCTCAGCACCTCGGCCTCGACCTGGGAGACGTTCAGTTAGCAGATTTCCCCGACGGAGAAATCAGTTGCAAACTGGACGAGAACATTCGAGGGCGCGACGTCTTTCTGATTCAGCCGACCGGGCCACCGGTCGACAAGAATCTGATGGAACTGCTGATCATGATCGACGCCTGCGCGAGAGCCAGCGCCGAACGGATTACCGCCGTCATTCCGTACTACGGTTACGCGCGGCAGGATCGCAAAGACTCCGGCCGAGTTCCCATCACCGCCAAACTTGTTGCCAACCTGATCACGAAGGCCGGCGCCGACCGCGTCGTCACGATCGATCTGCACGCAGCACAGATTCAGGGTTTCTTCGATGTGCCGGTCGACCATCTTTATGCGGCAGGGGTCACCGACGAGTATTTCCGTTCGCTCAACATTCCTCCCGAAGACCTGGTAATCGTCAGCCCGGACGAAGGCAGCATTAAAAGGTCACTCAAACACGTCGCGAATCTCGGCGGCCAGTTCGCCATCGTCGACAAACGCAGATCCAGCGCGACCGAAACGCGACAGGCCAACATCATTGGCGGCCCGATCGAAGGCAAAGTCGCGCTGCTCTTTGACGACATGATCTCAACCGCCGGTTCAATTTGCGGAGCGGCACAGGTCGCCAAAGATCTGGGAGCTCGTGAAATCTACGTCAGCGCAACGCATCCCGTCTTTTGCGGGCCGGCCATCGAAAAACTAAGCAACGCCCCTATCACAGAAGTTGTCGTTACCAACACCTTGCCAATCGCTCCGGA
>JBLFXD010000493.1:0-5891 GCA_047611045.1 Planctomycetaceae bacterium
CAATACCAGCGGTTGCAGAATCGCAATGATGTGAGCATTCCGAAACGTTGGGATCAAATCGCGAAACTGATCCTTTGGAGTCTGAGAGTACTTAATCGCCATGATGTTCCAACTTTCCTAGTCGAGGTATTCACGAATTGATGGAGGCATGAGTTTGTCGACGCGACCCCTCACACGCTCCCAGAATTGAGTGAGGATCGCGTTGTCTTCTGTTGTTCCGAGGTGCTTGTACAGGTTGAGTTCGTCCTGCACTGTTCGACCCACAGCGGCGTCAAACTCTGGAACACGCTGTTCGGTGTATTGTCTGATTTGGTTGTGCTGACGTGCTTCATCCAGGCGGCGGGGAAACGGGGCGGCACTGTTGCCCACACCTTGCCCTTTCCGATCTTTCGACCAGATTCGCCGGGAGATCTTCCATGCCCCCATGCCAACTGCCAGCATCCCGCCACCCAGTGCCATGCCGCTCGCTGTCTCCAGGCCAATGCCGAAAATCGTCGGAGCGTCTGCAGCAACCTCGCGAATAACTTCGCTGGTCTTTTCACTGAAGATTGATGTCGGGAGATCAACGGCCATTACTCCCCTTTGTCTGGTGGTAGCAGTTTGAATTCGATGGGATCGAGTGCCCTGCGTTCTTCGTCAGCACTGAATACGCTGCCGTCGTTGTTTAGGATCCGCACCGGCACCACGCTTGTGAGTCTGGCTTCAACGTCATCGACTCGTTGTGCAATCGATGTCACGTCGGTTGGTGACTGTTGCTCGAGCTGGTCGAGACGCTGAATCAGTGCGTCGACTCGAGGATCAGCCGCCACAAGATTAGCCAGCAATGTGGCCAGCATTTGCCGTGTCTGCGGATCGCTGGCAGCACCAACCAGCCAGTTACGTATATCCGCTTCATCGGGGACGCCTACGAGACCGCGGGCGCCGTCTTTTCCGTCGCGGCCGGACTCCCCCGGCAAACCTTGCTGACCTGGTGAACCTTGGGAGCCGGCCGGGCCAGTAGCTCCGACCGGCCCGCGCAATTGACTTCCATGATTCGCGATCAGGTATTCGCTAATCTCTGCAACGCTCACCGACTGAGCGTTTACCCCGTCTCGCCCGTCGCTGCCATTTTTCCCACTTAACTGCTCATGATTCGATTCCATCCAACGAGTCACAGCATCCTGGATGCGTTGTTCTGACACCGGCGGTTGTGGTGCTGGCTGTGGCGGTTCAATCGTTTGTGGAATGGTGCTTTCTTCGTACCGTTCGATTCTCGGTGGTGCTAAGAACTGCGGCTGGACCCGCTCATATCGTCGGTAGCTTGGCCGCGATGGTTGTTGTGGATGCATTGGACACTGTCCGTTGGGGCATTGCTGCACCGAGTGCCATTGCGCGCATTTTGGGTGAGCACCGTACGCCCATTGCAGATGGCTGCAGCAATCTTTAGCCGTCACGACGTAGGTTGATTGGTCATCTCCATACGCCCACGTCAGCCCCGCCAAATACGACTTGCCGGATTCCTTGACCAGTACAGCTCCGCCAGAATCTCCCGGCATCGCGTGTCGACCATTTGCTGTCACCTGCGTGCCGCTCAATCGCCCCGTCCAGCAAAACTGGTCGCGAAACCTTGAGTAACCGCACACCGACGCTGTCGCACCGTCCGGAACACCTTCAAGCAATCGCACTTTGCGAAACTGGCCCGCGTTATGTGCCACAGTGAACGATGCGACATCACGATTCTTTATGTTCGACGCACGAACTGACTGGCCCTGAATCCACTTGCCATCGTCACTGCCGACCCACACGCCGACGGTCCGGCCTTGCTCCGTCACAACGTGTCGGTTGGTCAGGAACACCCAGCGTGGATCCGTGCGGTTCTTACCGTACATAACGCCGACACACACCGCTGACGCCTGGCCGCCCGAACTGTCACGAACCGGATAGGTTTCTGCTGTCGCTGGTGCAACCGATGCAAGTAACAACGCCAGGCATAGATAGACACACGTCATTCGTTGGGCTCCTTTTTCGTTGTTGTTGCGTGTCCCGCTTCGACCATCTGAAACGACAGGTCGGCCTCGTCTGGTTCGCCATCTGTCAACACGTAGACACGACCCAGAATGCGGTCGAGCGTCAGCACCTCGCCCAGTGTGCCGGATCCAGGTATAAACACCCGAACGGCTTGCCCATCCGCCAATTCCAGCATGTAGCCCTTAGCCGCCAGCCCCCTGGCCTTTTCTTCCAGGTCCCGTGTTCTCGATTCGGGTGCCCAGCAGTCAATTAGCCGAACGCGAAAATCGAGCGTCACCCGGCAATCGATCGTGTCACCATCAACGATCTTGATCACTTCAGCATTGACTGACAGTCCGCGTTCCGGGCATGGAGTCGGCGTTGCCACCGGCACTGACAGTAAGTCATCGCCCCAGACGTTCCCGATCGCAGCCGCCAGCACAACTGCGACGACGACTTCGATGCGTGTGATTCTGTTAGGTGCCATTGACGACACCCCGTTTCCACACAAAACGACCGTAGAAGCGCACGCCGAGGTACATCAGGCATCGCTTCCAACGTGGAACGTCGTGTTGTTTGAGCAGGCAGAAAAAGACCGCGTCGCCCAGTAGTCGCTGCGGGTATGTCGTCGCCGTCTTGCACAAATAGTCGTGAATAATCGACGGTATCAGGTGACTAGACCCGATTGGTGGCCCCAATATCGGCCATAGGGGACGTGGAATTGATGCACCGTCGGAAATAAACCCGGCTGGTACTGTCACGCGAAAGGTAACACCGTTCACTTCCCAGACTGGATACTCCAGTTCGAAGTCCAGTCGAATTCGACCGTCGTTCGTTGGTGTGAACATATCGCGAGCGCCTGAAAAAACCGATTTGATGATTCGGTTTCGGCGCGATGAAACGCGGTATCTGCAGTGCCCAACGGAAACACTACCAGGATCGACAAGACTGTCAACCCCTGATTGTCTCAACCTGCCGCTGGCAATCGATCCAACGGACTTGTTTCTGATGTGGCTCCTGCGGTCGTCTGATTCCGAGAAAACGTATGGACGAGCTGACACGGAATTCGTGCGTCATCAAAGGTATGACTATCCAGGATCTGTGCTATCAAAGGGTCCATTGATGGCAGTGTCAGAAAAGGGCTGAAGTCCCAACACAGATCGGCGAGCCAAAGACACGGGCCTATCCCCGTGTTGTTTCTGAACGACTGCACAGCCGCTCAACTCCTCTGGATGTATGCTCCTTTGTTCTCCGGTACCGAAATGTCGATCGTCAAGAACGCCACCCCGACGCGGCTAGTGGTTTCTGAAGTGTGACAAACGACATTGCGCCATGGATCATTTCGTTGCCTCCGGAGGTTTCGCCGGTCTTTGGATGCCAAAAGGTCCCAGAGAGATCTCTGCATCGTTGCCGTTCTTCCTCGCTGCTTTGCGAGCCCGCTTTTCATCGGCTTTCGCTTTTTTGTCCATCTCACGTTTTCGTTTTTCGAATGTGTTTTTACTCTGTGCGATGAGCTTGCTCCTTTGCTCGTCTGAATTTCCGTCTTGCTTTCGATCCAAATCGGCTGATGCGGCACCGTCGCGCGGCTAACTCGTTTGCTTGACGCGCTGACTGGTATTCTGCCCCTTACGGCGACGACGTCCCGGCTTCGGTTTGCCTGCTGTGTTGGTCGAACGACGAGCGTGGGCCCCTGAGCCCTGCGAACCGGCATTGCGTTGACCGCCGGACGGTCGGTCAGGTCTTTGCGGTCGCAATTCCCGCATCGCCGCAGGCTCAATTTGTCCGGCAGCCAGTGGCACTTTCTGGCCGATCAGTTTTTCAATCGCTCGCAGTTCGCCGCGTTCAGCAGAACTGCAGAACGACAACGCGATCCCTTCGGCGCCTGCTCGTCCGGTGCGCCCGATCCGATGAACATACGCCTCCGGTTCGATCGGCAAATCGAAGTTGATGACGTGAGTCACGCCATCGATGTCAATTCCACGGGCCGCTACATCTGTGGCCACCAGAACCTGCACCTGTTTGCGTCGAAACGCTTCCAAGGCTCGCTGCCGGGCATTCTGCGACTTGTTGCCATGAATGGCAGCTGCCTTGATTCCGCTGCGATCAAGCTTTTCGGCAACCACGTTGGCGCCCCGTTTGGTCCGGGTGAACACGATGACGCGATCGACGTCGTCAGCGGTAACAATCTGTCGCAACAGTGACTGTTTTCCGGCTTTCTCCACGAACAGCACACGCTGCTCGATCCGTTGCACACTACTGGTCCCGGGCGTTACGTTGACGTTGACCGGATCTTTCAACAGCCGCTTTGACAGCTGCGTAATCTTCGGCGGCATCGTGGCCGAAAAGAATAGCGACTGACGTTCATCGGGCAGATGGCTGATGATCCGTTTCAGGTCCGGTAGAAAACCCATGTCGAGCATTCGGTCGGCTTCATCCAGAACGAATACTTCCAACTGGTTTAGTGTGATGTACCCCTGATTCATCAGGTCCAGCAATCGGCCCGGGGTTGCGACAAGAATGTGCGCACCCCGATTCAATGCTCGTACCTGATTTCCCTGCTTCACTCCGCCATAAACCAGCACCTGACGCAGACGCAAATGTTTTCCATAAGTCGCAAAGCTTGCTTCAATCTGAATCGCCAGTTCTCGTGTCGGCGCCAGCACCAGCACTAGCGGATGATTTGGCTTCGCCTTTCGCGGCTGTTGCCCTAGCTGGTTGAGAATCGGCAGTGCGAAAGCGGCCGTTTTTCCCGTTCCGGTCTGAGCACAACCCAAGATATCACGTCCTTCGAGTGCCGCGGGAACGGTCTGAGCCTGGATGGGGGTTGGGATTTCGTACTTTTCATCAGCCAGTGCACGCTGCACGGGCGCAATCAATTCAAGTTCCTCAAATGTCTTCAATCGTTTTCCTTAATGGTCTTTTCAATAGCCCGGTGTCCAGAAGGCCGACTTTTGCAATCGCCTTGCAGAATCTGGAAACTGATCTTTGTCGGTGGTTATGTTGTGCGGGCGGTTGGCCACGGCGTGGTCATGAATTCCGCGCGACAGCGCGCCCAAAGTGGTGCGCGCAGGCCAGTGAAACAATTCACTGGCCGGTGACGTATTCGCGATGGAGTGCACCAGCTCGAAAGCTGGAGCGACAGAACCGAAGCAAACGCCGCTTCATCGGAAATTCCGGACAAACAAGACAGTCACAGAATTCGGTGCGTCCACAATGACGCGGGCGGCTTTCCAGAGCGGTCCAATCAACCGATGGTTGGCAGCAAAATACTCGGCGAACATGCCGAAAAAGGAACGACGGGGTGCAATAGGATCCACCGTTGCCAGAAAACCCCGTTTGGCCGGAAAACGCTGTACGTTTGCACGATTAGCGAGACTCGCTTACTTCCGACCGCGTTGATTTCGTCCTCCTCGGAGAACCAAATCTCTGTGATAGTGTATTCCCGAAACACGTCTTCGCCTAGCCAGAATCGTCAGAAAGCCTTGGTTTGATAGCACGCCTTGGTTGTCGCAAATTGTCTCCTGGAGTCGTGTGTTCAACCCTCCCTCAAGAACTGCTCGGTTTTTTCGCGCCGCAGAGTCGCCGCGTCTCTCTGCCAGATGTGCAATTGACGCTAGGAATAATCTCGGTATTCTCAGGCGATTCTGTCGGATTGAAGTTACCAATACTCATCCCGCTGTTCCTAACTCATCCGCCGCGACTCCCATCGCGAACGGCCCAGTGACTGCTCGACCGGCTGATATATGGTGTTGTCCGGCCGAATCACGAACTGTCTTTTGTAACGACGATATGTACTCCCTCTTGCTGCCTGTACTGCTCCTTTGTTTTTCCGTCTTCACCTTCACGGGGTGTGCCGAAGATCCGCTTGCGGAATTGCCTCCGCCGGTCATGCGAGCTGATTCTCC
>JBLFXD010000494.1:0-5856 GCA_047611045.1 Planctomycetaceae bacterium
AGCAACTGCTGACCCGTGTGGAAAAAGCAGCGCCCGCGTTGAAGTTTACGGAAGGTGATCTGCTCGCCGTGACCAACCTGCTGGGAACGGAGGGCGTCTTGTATCAACTGCCGTATGGCGGGCTGGTTGTCCTGCAGCCGAGCTGGATCAACAGCTACGCGTCCACGCTCGTGAAACTGGCAGCGGGGGCCGACAACCAGCTCGGCTACATTCCGATGTCGATGATCGCCCCCGAAAGACTACCGAACGACGACGGGACGGACCGACTGAGTCACGAAGACGAGGAACAACTGCTGCCCGCACTGGTCGAGTTGTTCCTGCGCCGGGCGCTGGCCTGGAAGCAGGAGACCAACGAGGGAACGATGCTCGTCTTCCCGTACTACGCGCTGCTTCCGCGTGAGGAAGCTCCGCCTCGACCCGGCAAGACAGTGACCTTCCGCTTCACCGGACCGCTGGAAGAAATCTACTGCACGCTGGTCGTCGGCCTGTACTACAGCGGGTTGTTCACTTCGGAACCGAGGCTCTAACGACGATGCGTAGATTTCGAGACGCACGAGGGCCGACTGGCAGCGCTGACGCTGGTCGAGGTAGGTGACCGCGGAGAGCTGGAGCGGTATTTCGACGGGAAGATGTCACAGGACGTGCAGGCCACGATTCACAAATTCGCGTGGGAGCATCTGGAACGAAAGGCCAGCGGACTTGAACGGTTGCGGGACTATTTCTGTCCGAAGTGCAAACATGAGGCGACCCGCGAGCAGGTTGACCATGCTCTGGACAATGGATGGTCAAAGCTTCGCTGCGGTTTCTGTCCTCCCGACAAAGAGCCGGGGATGATGAACCTGAAGGACGCTCTCGAACGACAGATGAGCGCCAGGGCCGAGCAGAGTGTCAACGAAGCGGAGCGGAACGCGAGTGAGGCGATCTCAAACGCGTCGAAGGAGCAGATCATGGTGGGCGAGGTCATGAGTCTGACAGCAAAAGTGAATCAAATTTTCCGGCCGATCACGTTTCGCGATGAGGGTGTTGACGGAACACTGGAATTCGTCAGCAAACGCGGCAAGGCAACGGGGATTGAGTATCGGGTCCAGTTAAAGGCCGGCGACTCACATCTCAAAGTGCTGAAGGACGGAACGGAAAAATTCCAGATGAAAAAGCACTACGAGGAATACTGGACGGCGAAGGACATGCCGGAAACTCTGTTGATCATCCGCAACAGCGACGGCCGCACACGCTTCATCAACGCGACGAAGGCAATTCGTTCGGCAAAGCGGACGAGCAAAGGGAAACGTGTCACACAGCTGGTGTTCGCCGGCCAGGACTTCACCGAAGAAGCCGTGCAGCGACTGCGTGACGAGCGGTTGGAGAAATAGTAAGCCAGCCGGTGTTCGAATTGGTGTCCGCTTTGCAGCAGACTTTGCTGCAAAGTAGAAAAGGGGGCGTCTGTTGAAAGACGCCCCCTTTTGAAGGTTGCTGATTGCTCCCGCCGGATGCGGCAGGAGCTTACATCGCCACTACGGTGCTGAGGTGAAGACTTGATCGATCTGGCGGACGGTTACGCCGGCCAGGGCTGGGTTTTCGACGACGTGGCCGAAGTCGATGTCGACGTTTCCGTCGCTGGTGATCTGGAAGGTTCTGGCGATGCCTCGGTTGCCGGCTCCGGCCTGTGCGAAGACGTCGAAGTTATCGAGAACGAGGACGCCTTCGATGCTCACGTCGAAGACTCGAGCACCGACTCGGAAAGTCGGAGTGTAGATCTCGGCGAAGAACAGGGTCACTTGGTAGGTGATGCCCGCGTGCTGCGTTGGGACGTCCAGTTGAAGTTCTGCTCCGCCGTTAAAGTCAAACAGCACGGTTTTGAAGATTTCGGCGGGCGTTCCGACCGGGATTGAAGCATCGGTCGTGTCGATGGCCGCCCCGGTCCCGAAGTTCAGTCCGACTCCGTTCTGGAATCCTCTGTCTCCCGCAAAGGCCGGATCGCCTGCGATTGCCGGACCGCCTGCGTTGATCCCGATGGACTCATTCGGAATCAGCTCGGGGACAAACGGTGCGACTTGCAATGAGAGCGATGTTGAGTCGGTCAATGCGGGAGTGCCGGACGATGCCTGGATACTGATTCCAAAGACGCCTTCATCGGTAGCCGTCGAATTAACGGTGATCGTGCCGGTGCCGTTTCCATTGTCCATAAAGCTGGCGAATGGCGGCAGACCGCTGGCCGTCAGTGTGATCGGATCGCCTTCCGGGTCAGAAGCGCTGACGTCGATCGTCGTTGATTGTCCCGAGAGAAGGTTCACAAGTGGAGTCACTGAATCAAGCGTTGGCCCGATGTTTGGAACGCCGTTCAGATCGACGACCTGAATGCCCATGACCATTGGATTCTCAACAACGTGACCGAAGTCGATATTGAGCGTTCCGTCTGTGGTCACGTTGAACGTTCGAGCGATTGCCGTATTTCCGCCGCCTGCCTGGGCGAACACGTCGAAGCTGTCCAGAACCAGCGTGCCTTCGATGCTGACATCGAAGACACGACCACCCGCACGGAACACGGGCGAGTAGATCTCGGCGAAGAACAAAGTCACGTCGTAGTTGCCAGGATTGACCGGGAAGGCGTACTGCAATTCAGAGCCGCCGTTGAAGTCGAAGCGAGTCGAATTGAAGATTCCGGCGGGAGTACCGACTGGAATCGACGCATCGCTGACATCGATCGTTGCGCCCGTTCCGAACGTGGAACCCGCGTTGAAGAAGTTGTCAGTTCCGAAACCGCCGACCGCTCGTCCGCCAGAGTTGACGCTGAAGATTGTGTTGTTCGGGAAGCTGAGAGCCGGGCTGACGACGTTGACGGAAAATGTGTCCGAGACCACGCCGTCGCTGACCGTGGCGGTCACCGTGATGTCTGCCATCGTTCCAACGTCGGCAGTGGCAGGATTCAGCGTGATGACGCCTGTTCCGTTGCCGTTATCAACAAACGATGCGTAATCAGGAAGTGCTCCAACGGTGAGCACCGGGATTTCTCCATCGTCAGTCGTTGACGAAATCACGATATCGACCGGTCCATTTCCGGCTGCAACGGTCTGGTCTCCTGTCTGGCCGAGGCTCAGTCCTCGCTCCAGTTCGTCGACGATCGATTCGATACGTTCGTAGTCGATCGTGATGGCATCGTTGATGTTGAAACTTCCATCGACGGTAGAAGTCGTCGTCTGCACAACTTTGAAGAACGCCGCTGTTCCAGTGAGCGTCAACGAGTCAGCCGTCGCTTCGGCGTCACCGTCTACAGCGACTGTGGTTACTGTTCCGAGATTGGTCTCATTGCCGAAGTCAACGACGAAACTATCGTCGCCGAGATCCCCGAACAGAATGAGAAATTCCGAGTCACTGTTGACCGTAAATGTGGAAGAAGTTGTGGCCGTCAGAGTGACTCCTGCACCGACAGTGTCCCTGGCGACCGTGAACGTGTCGTCGGATGCGTCTCCATTGACGGTGGTGATGTCGGTCCCGCCCTGACTGATGATCGTCACGTTGGCGTCGAAGATGTCGAACGATTCGTCGGTCAGGTCACCGCCAGCGACGTCGCCCTGCAGGGTAGTCATGCCAATGGCGACGGCTCCGCCTTCATTGAAGATCGCGTTTCCAAAGCCACTTGTCGCCGTGTTGCCGCTGAGAGTTGAATCGTTAACGTCGACGTTTCCGCCAGCATTGAAGATGGCTCCGCCACCCTGATCGACCAGCGTTCCCCCGGCCGAGTTCCCACTGATCGTTGCGCCGAAGACGTCCATGTCGCCAGTGCCATTCCAGAGCCCGCCCCCTTCAGCGGCGGCGACGTTGTCGTTCACAGTGCCACCGTCGATGCCGACGGAACTCTGACCGGTAACGTGCAGGCCACCGCCGTTCCCCGGGGCAGGAGACGCTCCGTTGCCGATGTCGATGCCAGCCGAGTTGCCATCCAGGTTGACGTTGGTCAGCGTGACGAACGGAAACACGCTGGTGTTAACTTCGATTCCCCCGCCAGCTCGATTCGCGGTGTTTCCGGAAATGACGCTGTCACTAATCACCAAGTCGCTACCGCCAGTGTGCAGGATGCCGCCGCCACTTCCCAGCGCTCCGTTGGCGACGTTGCCTGAGATTGTCGTGCTGTTCTGAATGATGACCGGACCACCGACATTGAACAGACCACCGCCGCCCTGATCCGAGCCGTCACCGCTCGCCGTGTTGTTCGTTATGGAAACTCCGTCGACCGTCATCGTGCCGAAACCATTCCACAGTCCGCCGCCTTCTTGAGCAGCGGTATTATTCTGCACCGTGCCGCCGTTGAGGTTGGTTGTTCCATTCCCGGAAACATGCAGGCCACCGCCGTTGATCCCTGCCGTATTGCCGTCAGTCGGTGTTGCACCGCCAAGAGTCACGTCGGTCAACGTCACCGTTCCGTCGTTGTTCTCGATGCCGCCACCGGCTCGGTTTGCCATATTGGCGGAAATTGTGCCGCCGGTGATGCTCAACGTCGCGCCGGAGTCGTTGAAGATTCCGCCACCGTTCCCAAGAGCTCCAGTCGTCGCCGTGTTTGAAGTGATGTCGGAGCTGGTGACCGTCAGCGAACCTGCATTGAAAATACCGCCACCGCCCTCACCGGGGTCGGCCCCAGCCGCCGAGTTCGATGTGATCTCTGACGAAGTGATCGCCACGTCGGCCGTTGCTGCAATCAGAATTCCGCCGCCGTTACCGTCGCCCACTGGTGCCGTCGCACCTGCACTGCCATCGTCAACGGCCTGACCACCCGTGATCGTCACTCCCTGAAAAGTGACGTTGGCATCACCAAAGATCTGAAACACTCGGTCAGCGACCGTCTGACTGATGATCGTGGAACCAGCGCCGGCACCAATGATGGTTAGAGAGTTGTCGCCGTCAGACAGAATATCGAGGTCGCCCTGAGCCGCGGCACTCTCTTGACCTGCCGTGTTGGCGACGGTCAACGAATAGGTCCCGGCTTCGAGAGTGATCGTGTCCACCTCGCCATTGGAGTTCGCCATATTGATGGCGTCTCGAAGGCTGCCAGCGGTTCCGTCTGGTGTGGCTGCGAGCGGATTGAATGCCGCCAGCAACGTTCGGTCTTCCAGCCATTCGGAGTTTCCGCCGATGACCAGTCCTGCATTCTCGGACACGGCCCGCTTTGCTGCTTTATTCCGCGATGCTCGACTTCGTCGAAAGAGAAATCTGCCCAGTCCAAAGGACGGTCGCTTTCGGGCGAATAAATTTTCGTCAGCAATCAGGCTCTCTTGTGGCTGCAGGCTCATACGACAATTCCTTCTTCAGATACTCACAAGGGCAACTACTGAGTTAAGCGATCTCGCCGGTTTCCGCTGGCTCAAACGAGTGGGCAACTACGGAAACGGCAGATTCAATACGAATTTTGGACATCCCAGCTAACGAGAACAATCAACCTCTGACATCGTCGACGGCGATCGAGGCAGAATCAACCAATCCACGCGTCAACATACTTCGAGAATTACTCTGAAATTGGACAAATATGAAACGATCGAATAAATCAAACGTTGCGAGTACACGCCGCAGGCGGACTTGAACCGGCATTACGTATGACGCAAATAAACGTTCTCAACACACGGTTCCTGTCGATCCAGATTGACTGAAAATGCGACAGACCTCGCGCCGACAACCTCCCTGTAGACGGACTTCCGTCCCAAATCGTTCCCTACGAATTCAAACACTTTGCAGTTCTATGGGGCCTTGATCAGCTATTGGCCCGGTTGGGGTGTCGAGGGGTAGTGTACACCGTCGGCGTCGTGATGAGTCGAGCGAGGGGGCTCAGAGCAGTGTGTCGGCGCGCAACTCGGCTGATCCGGGGAGTTG
>JBLFXD010000495.1:0-5853 GCA_047611045.1 Planctomycetaceae bacterium
GCTTCATCGTGCGGCGGCGATATCGAACAGGCCACCGACGTCGGTTATTTATTCGTCCGAAAAGTCTACGACGACGTCGTCGCCGAGGGCTTCGAAGGCGGTGGTGAATTCCCCTTGGTCGAGCGGCTCGGGGCTGTCGCCGACGGCGGAGATTTCGAACATCAGCAGGCCGGTCATCGCGGCTGGGCGGAGGTTTGTCTGCAGCTCCAGGATGTTGATTTTCCTGGCCGTGCAGAGCTGGGCGAACTCGTGAACCAGTCCGGGGCGGTCGCTGCACAGGACCTTGATTTCAAACGAATGCCGTGCCAATGCTGGTTCTTTGTCCGTGTTGCTTCGTACAACGGCCAGATGAAATTCTGGCTGGAACGAACTTTCCAGCGACGTCTCGAACGCGTCGGCATTTCCATGAGGGACTTCGGCCAGGAAGACACCGCCGAACTGGCCTTCGACCTGCATGATGCGGCTTTCGCACCAGGCTCCATCGTGATCGGCGACGGTTTTTGAGAACGACTCGACAATTCCCAATCGGTCGCTTCCCAGCAGCGTTATGACAAACTTCATGACGGGTTCCTGATTCGTTGACTCTTGTGTTTTGAGAAGCCGTTGGACAGCGAATGGTTATCTGACGCCGACAGGCTGCAGTGGGCAATGCGCGGCGGAGAATGTTTCGGTTCGGTCGCCGCTGGCGAATTCGACTTCGACGGTGCGACGTTTGGCGAAGCCGCTGATGCCGGTCACTTTTCCCATGCCGTATTTAGGATGGCGGACTCGCATCCCGACGGCGAATGTCGAGGAGCTGACATCGGGCAGCGCGACTTCTTCGCCGGTTCCGTTGAGCAAAGCCGCTCCGGTTGTCAGCAACGGTTTATCGCCGGCGGCCAGTGAAGCTTTCAGGCGGTCGCGAAGTTCCTGTTTTTTGTCAGGCTTCGAGGACACTCCCGACTTTTCGCGAGTTGCTCCGGGATCGTTTTCGTCGACGATGTCGAAAGTCGTTTCGGCCAGAAACGTGCTGGGAATTGTGATGCGCGGTGTGCCTCGCTCAGCGCGGACCTGCGCGGTGGTCATGTAAAGATTCCGCATCGCTCGAGTCATGCCGACAAAGAGCAGCCGTCGTTCTTCTTCGAGCTGTTTGGGGTCGTTCGATCTGATCGAGCGTTCGTGCGGGATCAGGCCGTGTTCCAAGCCAACGATCACGACGCTGGGAAATTCCAGCCCCTTCGCTGCGTGGATAGTCATCAGGGTGACCTTGCCAGCTGCGGGATCGACGGCGTCGGCGTCGCTGGCCAGTGCCGTTGTTTCCAGGAAGTCGGTGATGGAAGGATCGTCGGCGTTTGCTTCATCGTAATCGGCGGCCGCGTTGACAAGTTCTTCGACGTTAGCCTGTTTGGTGATGGCCTGTTCGGAGGACGCGCCCATCCACGTTCGCGAGTAAGCCGTCTTTTCGACGATCTTCTTCAGAAGGTCGCTGACGCTGCCAGCGTCTGACAGTGTGAAGGTATCCATCATTCGAACGAATACTTTGAGTTTTACTTTGGCCGTCTTCGTCAGCCCATCAATTTGGTCGGCTTGTCGAGCGGCTTCCATCGCGCTGATGCCGTTCGCTGTCGCCCATGCAGTTACTTTGTTCTGGCTGGTTTTCCCGATGCCTCGTGCGGGGCGGTTGACGACTCGTGCGAAAGCGACCGCATCGACAGGGTTCTCGATCAGCCGCAGGTACGCGAGCAGGTCTCGGATTTCCGCTCGATCATAGAAGGCGAGTCCGGCGGCGACCTGAAACGGAACGTGGTGCCGGGTGAAGGCCAGTTCGAGTTCGCGCGACATCGAGTTCACTCGGTAGAAGACGGCGAATTCTCCCCACTTCGCTCCTGCTTCGGAGCATTGCTGCCTGATCAGCTCAGCGATTCCGTCGGCTTCGGAGCGGCCATCTTTGAACTTCCGAAGTTGGACGGCTTCGCCATCTTCCGCGTCCGTTGTCAGCGACTTGGCTTTCCGCATCCGGTTGTGCGAGATCAACTGGTCGGCAGACTGCAGGATCAACGCCGTGCTGCGGAAGTTCTGTTCGAGTCGTACCAGCTTCGCATTTTCGAAGTCACGTTCGAAGTTGAGGATGTTCTCAATGTTCGCGCCGCGCCACGCGTAAATCGACTGGTCTGGATCTCCGGTTACGCAGACGTTGGGACGGTCGACGCCGAGGGCTCGCACAAGCGCATACTGAATGGCGTTTGTGTCCTGATATTCGTCGACCAGTAGAAAGCGGAACCGGTCGTCGTACTCGGCTCGTAGCGTGGGGTTCTCTTGGAACAACTTGACGACGTGCAGCAACAGGTCGTCAAAGTCAACGGCGTTCGAGGCGAGCAGCGTCTGCTGATACTTCGGATAAACCTGAGCGACGACCATGTCGAATGGCTCGCCGACTTCGAATTCGAGCGACCGTGCAAATTCCTCGGAGCTGATCATCGTATTTTTGATGTGGCTGATGCGGGCTCCCAGTTTGGCGACGGGAACTCGGACAGAGTCCATATCCAGATCGTTGAGCACGTGCCGCAAAACTTGCATCTGGTCTGACTTGTCGAAAATAACAAAGTTGGATTCGAGACCGACCGATTTTGCGCGACGACGCAGAATGCTCGCGCAGAATCGGTGAAACGTGCTGATCCAGATTCGCGAATTCGGCAGCAGGCCATTAACTCGCTGCTGCATTTCTCGCGCGGCTTTGTTGGTAAACGTGATCGCCAGAATCGACGACGGATGCACGCCTCGGTCGACCAGTCTGGCGATGCGGCGAGTGATGACTCGCGTTTTGCCGGAGCCGGGTCCGGCAAGAATCTGCAGCGGACCTTCGAAGTGTTCGACGGCTTCTCTTTGCGAAGGCGTCAGGCCGTCGAGAAGATTGGCGACTGTCGTGTCGGGAGAACCGGGATCTGACGAAGCCGCGATCGCGGGTGCGGAAGATTGAAAAGACACTGTGCCATCCGTGCTGTCTGTCCGGCGGTGCGTCGGCGAGAGTCGCAGAGGTCAGCCGGAGTTTCGAGTGCTTAGAACTCGTTGCACGATAGCGGATGGAACATCGAACATCGAACATTCAACACTGAACATCGATCTGGCAGGTCAAAACATCCATATCCTGGAGACGTTCGATGTTGAACGTTCAGTGTTCGATGTTCGCCTACCGGTTGCTGTTGAACTGCGAAGCGGCGACTCCGAACAGGGCACTTTCCAGAATGTGCCGTTCGATGAACGCTCCGACGGCTTCCATCTTTGTGTACTGGACGATGATGTAATCGCCCGGCTGGATATTGATCCGCTCGGAAGCTCGCGTTCGGGCTCGATAAAGGTCGACGAGGATTGGCACCTGCGTGCCGTTCGGCAGTTTTCGCAGGATGACCGCTTCGCTGGGGCTGATCGAGACGTCGCTGTTGAGTGCCGAGCTGCCGGAACCGCCACCTTGCCGGTTGTTCGCTTCGGCAATCGCGATGGCTTCCAGAATGTCGAGGTCCCTGTCTCGCGGAAGTGTGTACTCGCCGCCGCCGAGCAGGCCGCCGGTGTAGAAGTTTTCGTCGTCTCGCGAGGCAATGAAGACGATGTCGCCATCTTCGAGGATGATGTCCTGCTCGTTGAAGTTGACCGTTTCGAAGTCCTCAAGGCGGAGCGGGATGCGAATGGAGTTCTGCTGGTTGCAGAAGCCACCCCTCGCGATCTGTTGGGCATTCGCCCAGCCGGCGGGTTGCTGCCATTGTTGCTGCGGCGCGGGCTGTGGGAATTGCTGCGGCTGGAACTGTTGCGCTGGCGGCTGCCATTGCTGTGCGAATTGCGGCGACATTTGCGGCGCGGAGAGCATCATCTGTGGCGATGCCATTGGCGTCTGGCAAGTTGAACATCCTGCCTGCGAGACTTCGCCTCCTCGATTGAGCAGTTTCTGGAACGGAGCCTGAACAACTCGACCGACGCTTGAGGACGACACTTTATGATAGGCCAGGTCCATCACCTGCCGAGTTGAAAGTGGAGTCAGTTGCTCGGGGCTGTTGGTCGAGAATTGGTCTACTGGTCTGCTGGGGCCAGTTCTGTAGTCAACCTGCTGAATGTTCGAGCCGTAACGGCCTCGTCCATCCGGCGAAGCTTGAGCCATATCCGGGCTCTGGGCTCGCACGATGAGGCCACTGTCTGAATCCAATGAAGAATCGTTTCGATCTTGCGGCGACGTCGACGACATCGGGCCGTAACCTGGTTGCGGTAGTGGTCCGCCTGGCAACTGAACTGGCTGCTGCTGGTACGGCTGCTGTTGAAATGGTGCCGGTTGATAGACTGGCTGCATGGCCGGATTCGGCTGGCCGAATGCGGGCTGAGGCTGTTGTGGTTGCCGCGGTGGTTGTGTCGGGGCTGGTCTGTCGCGTCGACCTCGCATGATGTAGACGACGTTTTCGGCGTCGAGACCCGGCAGCCCGCCGGATTGAACGAGAGCGTTCAGCACATCGTTCTTATAAGCGGGCAGCGAGACGACATGGCCGGTGCCTTTCTTGGCCGTTCCCAGCGAGCCGCCGCTGACGCTGACTGCGGACAGGAGGTCCGATTGCAGCTCCTGTCGGATGACCAGAATCCGGTGCTGTCGTGGTTTGTGCAGCGTGACGATAATTCGGTCCTGCCCAGGCAACAGCAGCCGTCTTCCGATCGTGTAGGCGTGGCGGATTTCGCGTTCGACCTGAGGGATCGTTTTGCCTCGCACAAAGATCGGTTGGATCAGCGGCAGAGAGAGCGTGCCGTCATCCCGGACGGTTAACGGATACCCAAGCGTTGGCGGCTGAGTGGGGTCGACCGGCTGGTTGATCGGCGGCTGGTCGCGCTGCCCAAGAACGCTCTCAATGTAGATTGCCAGGACGTCGCCCGAGTCGACCATGTACTCAGCCGGAGCCTGCTGCCTTAAGTATGACAGGTCGATCATCTGCCGGTTTTCGCGGCTGCAGCCTTTGAGTTCTTCGGGCAGAAATCGAGCCGGTACTCCGTGAAGCGGCCTGATCGCGGCGCAGCCCGAAAGCGCCGACAGCGTCAGCATCAGCAGACAGAACGCGACCGAAACCGACCGTCGCGATCGACCCGTCGACAGAGATGTCATGCACTGAGACCCGCTTGCGGAACCGGAGTTCAACGCGCGCACGGTCGTCGATGACGATGCTCGATCCAGATTGTGCGATGACGTTTCGTGCATGGCTCAGTCTGAGTAGTTAGTCCGAGGGATGATCAGAATCGGTCGTCGACGACTACCGTTTTTGGTCGACTGTCGTGTCGCGGTTATCGCTGCGGAGCCGGGTATCGCCACGCGGGCGGTTCGGATTTGAACTGGTCTGGTGGTCCGAGCTTTCCCGGTGTGACCTGGCCGCCGGGACTTCGGCTGTAACCGGGAGTCAACGATCCGCCCTGTTGAGAGCCCGCGCCCGGTTGATTGTTGATTGAAGGCTGATTCTGTGGCGAAGACTGACCACCGAATGTTCCACCGGGACTCGCATAGCCAGGCGTCGGCAACGCGGGTGTCGGAAGATTCGGGCCTCGCCCGGAGTTGAACTGTCGAGAGTTAAGCCCGTTGCCCGACGGCGATGGCAGCCCGAGTGTTTGCGGCGAGACTTGCCGCGACTGTTGAGGCGATGCTCCAGGAGCGACGCCAAAATGGCTCGGCGGGCTCTGATAGGGACGTTGCTGCTGACCGAAGCCCGGATCAGGAACGGGGCCGTAGTTGCTCGGCGGCGGATAGGAGTTTGCAGGGCCGATCCCCGATGATGGTGGCTGACCATTTGTCTGGGGGCCGACAGAGAAGACTGTTGGCTGCTCGGGCGGCATCCCTCCGGTTTGGCACCCTGCGGACGG
>JBLFXD010000496.1:0-5840 GCA_047611045.1 Planctomycetaceae bacterium
TCCGATTCTCCCGGACAGGCAGAGATCCTGGTTTCACGGACCCGCAATGAAAAAGGCCAGCGACTGCTCAAACAGTTCTCAAACGTGCTGGCCATCAAGTTTCGAGGTTTCGACCCGCACGGCTTTCTCAGTTGGCTGGTTCCGCAAACTCGTTTTCTGTTTGCTCCGTGGTGCGTGACGTTTTGCGTGGGCTTGATGCTGGCTGCCGGAGTTCTGGCTGCGGTCCGCATCGACACGCTGCAATCGAGGCTTCCGCACTTTCACGAATTCTTCGGGGCGACAAACCTGATCCTTCTGGCGGCGACGCTGGCTGTGACGAAAGTGTTGCACGAACTCGGCCACGCCGTGTCATGTCGGCACTTTGGCGGCGAGTGTCACGAGATGGGCGTGATGCTGCTTGTCCTGACGCCGTGCCTTTACTGCAACGTCTCGGACGCGTGGATGCTGCCCAGCCGCTGGCAACGCATCGTCATCAGTGCTGCCGGGATTTACGTCGAGCTGCTGCTGTCGGCGGTTTGCCTCTTCATGTGGTGGTTCACCGTTCCGGGCGCATTCAACTCGCTGTGTCTGAACGTTGTGTTCGTTTGCTCCGTCAGCACGGTACTGTTTAACGGCAATCCACTGCTTCGATACGACGGCTACTACATCCTCTCGGACCTCGTCGAAATTCCCAATCTTCGGCAACAGGCAGGAGCACTCTTTCGCAACTGGATGAGTGTCTGGTTTCTCGATACCGAACTCGCCAACCAGCGACTTCTGCCGCAACGCCGCAAAGCGTTCCTCGTCACCTGGCACGTCGCCTCATGGCTGTATCGCCTGCTGGTCGTTTGGGGAATCATGTGGTTTGTTCACCGCGTTCTTGATCCTTATGGTCTGGAACCTCTCGTCGTCGTACTGGCCGCACTAACGGTCGCCGGAATGTTTCTCTCACCAATCGTCAGCTTGTTCAATCTGCTGACCAGCCCGTTCTGGAGTCGAACTGTGAACTGGTCGCGCTTCCGAATTCGGACGCTGTTCGTCTTCGGCCTGATCGTCGGCGGCCTGATGATCCCATTTCCATTTTCAGTCCGAACGCCAGCTGTCATCCGCCCCGAAAACGCTCGCAGCGTCTTCGTTCACCAGGAAGGCACGCTGCTTTGGGCCGTTGCCCCAGGCACGCCGGTTGAGAAGAACGAGAAGCTCGCAACATTCCGAAACCGCTCGCTCGACAGACTGATCGTCAAACTGGAAGGCGACGTCGCCCTGCTCGAACAACGGCTCAAGAACTTCGCCGACCGACGGTTACGAGACGGAGACACAATCGACGCCTTAATCCCGGCCACACAGGAGCGGCTCCTCGAAAAGAAAGAAGAACTCGATCATCGCATCGCCGATCGAGAGCGGCTGACCCTCCGAGCCCCGATCGCCGGAGTCGTCATACCGCCGGCAGCCGTGTCTCGTACGAAAGAGCAGGCAACAGAATCGACCGAGCTTCCACACTGGAGCGGCTCACCGCTCGACGCAGCAAATCTTGGAACGACGCTGGCCACAGGCACTGAGTTATGCATGATCGGTCAGCCGGACGAGTTCGAAGCCATCATCGCGATCGACCAGGGAGACGTCGAATTCGTCGGCCCCGGCCAGAAAGTCGAGCTAATGATCGACCACGTTCCCGACGAAATCCTGACCGGCGAAATCGTCGACATCGCCGAAATCGATCTCGACGTCGCACCGCGCGAACTGATCGAGCACGACGAGTTCCCAACGCGTCTCGACGCTGACGGAATTCCTCGCCCACTGGCAACAGCGTACCAGGCCCGAGTCCGCCTGAACCCGGCCGCGTCACAACTCATCGTCCGAGCGACGGGACTGGCAAAAATCAATTCCGTACCACAGTCCGCCGGACAAAGACTGCTGCGATTCTTCCGGCAGACATTCCGCTTCAGATAGATCGCCCCTGAGTAGGGGATGTCAAGCGCAGCGCCGGCGTCCCATTTTCGCCACGGACGATGGCACGCCCGCGCTTCGCTTGACGATGCCCTACTCTGCCGTGGAAAACGCCAAAGCAGCCACCCTGCTACACCCAGATCATCATTCGTTCGCGCAGTTCTGGCGGCACGCGTTTCGCGACGGCTTTCTCAAGCTGGAAGTCGTGATATCGCGTGCTCAGATGGCCGACGATGATCAGTTCGTTTTTGAATTTTTCCTTCCGCTCGACAAAATCGTCGAGGTGCATGTGCCCGAACTTGTGGATCTTTTCCTTCCGATGTTCGGGCCGAAAGAACGTCAGCTCCGTAATCAGAATCTGAGATTCAAAACACGGCTCGTAACCATCAAGCCCTGCCGGAGACGTGTCGCCGGTGTAACAGACGAGGGGAACTCGAACTTCCGCCGTGACATCCTCGCCCGCGAGTTTGCGATCACGAATCTCGTTCTGTGGAAGACCGACCAGCTCCGGCTTCAGCTTTCTCCGACGATCCCACACCTGATACCCGACAGACGGGACCGTGTGCTTCGTCTTGAAAACCGTCACCACGTGCTCGCGCGACAGCTCGAACTCGTCGCCCTCTTTGACGCCTTTGAGTTCGCAAACCATCCGGCCGCGATCAAGCCGCTGCCATGCCTGCAGGAGTCGATCAGTGTTCTCAACGATTTCTTCAGGAAGATAGATCGTCGGCGGCTCCATTTTCATCATCCGCCGTCGAGCAACAAACGCCGGCAGCGCCGCCATGTGGTCGAGGTGTCCGTGCGTGATGAAAATCGTCGACGTTCCCGTGAAATCCCACGGGCTTCCACCGAGATCGAAGCAGACTTTCAACTCTGGAATCCGCCAGTAACTCTGCACCGCCGCCCGAGAATAACCCTCGATCGTCAGTCCTTTGAATTCGTGAGTTTTGATCGGAAGGTTTTCAACCATGAAACTATCGATGACCGTTCTTTAATGCAGTCACTTCGTCGAATCCACGAGCCGCAGGCGCTAGCCTCGGGCCTTTGGAAAATCCGTAACCACTTGCCCGCGGCTAGCGCCGTCGGCTCACCAACCAAGGAAACTCTATTAGCTGACTTTCGTTAGCCG
The DNA here is from genome assembly GCA_047611045.1 of Planctomycetaceae bacterium. GTDB lineage: Bacteria > Planctomycetota > Planctomycetia > Planctomycetales > Planctomycetaceae > JABMPE01. The sequence continues at coordinate 3,056 of JBLFXD010000496.1, forward strand.
ACCGGACGAGATGCTCTTTGCTTCGGCGTAGCAAAGCTTCAAGGCATCGCGAGCCAACGCCCCTGACAGCATTTCTGGAGTCTCGCCGGAAACGACTCCGTTGACAGCAGCCTGCAACTCGGCCGTGAATGCCGAACACCACTCGCTACCGCCTTTGAGTTTTGGCGTCGTGACTTTTTTGCCCTTGTTCGTCATGAGCGTCAATTCGCGGTCGACTTTCCATTCGCCGCCGTAGGTCCCCGCACTGAATGCAATCGTCGCTTCCTCGAGAAACAATTCGAAGCCATGAGCAAACGCAAGTCCCTGAGCCGCGATCCCGCCACTCACGCACGAAACTGCCAGATCAGGGTCATCGTAGACATAGTTCGAATGAACATGGTTCACGAATCCTTCGATCAGAGTTCCCTGTGAGAAAACCTGTTTTGGAACGCCGCAAAGAGTGCTGATGAAATGATTGTCGTGTATGTGAAGATCGACGCCCCATCCGCCAGCATTCCGAAAGTCAGAAAGACTCGACGACCACGCGGGCGGAGCAATCACTCGCCGAAAATGTGCGGCTCTCAGTTTTCCGTATTTTCCGCTGGCGACAGTCGACAAGGCGAATTCAAACTCTGGAAAGAATGGCAGGACATGAGCCACCATCAGTCTGACGTTGGCCTTCTCAGCGGCGGCGACCATTCGATTCGCGGCTTTCAGATCGACCGAAATCGGCTTCTCAACAATCACATGCTTCCCGGCTTTGATCGCTTCCAGAGTGACCTGCTCGTGCTGTTCGACCGGCAGGCAGACGTCGATCAGATCAATGTCCGGGTCCGCTAACAGATCGTGATAGTCTGAGTACGTCTTGATACTCGACAGGTCGTTCAATGCTCCCGGAGGTCCAAAGTTCCCCTGGATCGACCGCCAGTCTCCGTCCAGCTTCTTCGGGTTCCTGGTCGCGATGGCCGTTACTTTGCCGTTCTTCAGCTTCGACCCGGAAATGCGACGGCGGCCGGACTTCGGATCATCCTTGAAACGGTTGGCCCCTTCAAAGTGCGTCATGCCCATAAAGCCGAGGCCGATGATTCCGATTCTGACCATCTCGATATTCTCCATTCGTTCCGGGCGGGAATTCGTTTCACAACTGTCTGACGATCACAGCTCGCTGCTCATCAAGACTCTACAAGCGACGGACTTCAACAGAAGGCTGCCGTCGCTTCAAGCCACTGAGCTGGCGTAATCGGTCACGGCGGAAGAACCGCATGATTCATCGGCCGGGATCGCGCGCCGAGCACTCCTGCAGACCCGAATCCGCAGCAAGCTCGCATCCTGAGTCCGGCAGACTTTGCCAGAACGTCCAGCGTCACCGCATCCCCGCTCAGCTCTCAGTCCTGCGCAGGCCAACACATTCATCCATAAACACATTGTCTACCGTAAGTTACAACTCCAGAAAGAGCGAATTAAGAGAAGCACGAATTCTGTAGAATCGCCGAAATTGAATGGACATCCGGGTGTGTCACGTTATCCTGACAGCCAGTTTGCTCGATATCAGACGGCGCATGGTGCGCCGTCCAGCTGCTTCGATTGGGTGGTACCTTGAAGCACACGCGGGGAAATTCGTGGACTCTTCTATCCGAAGACTGCTGCGTGATATCAGAAGAGCATGGATGCAAAGGTGGAACTCTCCAGTGAGGAGGCAACAGAATGTTGGTACTGTCAAGGAAGCCAGGCGAACGAATCCTGATCGGTGATCAAGTAGCGATTACCATTGTGCGAATTGGTCCAAACACCGTTCGACTCGGGATTGATGCACCACGCGACATGAACATTGTGCGGGAAGAGCTGTGTGCTGAGAAAAGTGAAGAAGCCGAATTGGTTTCTCACCGACCGACTGCTCCCAGGTAAACGCAGAATGAAGACCAAATAAGCAGCCTGCCTTTTCGGCGGGCTGCTTTGCTATGCGCGGTAATCTGGATGCGTGTTCAAAACGTGTCAACAATTGCCGGCAGGCACGTGCAAGGACTTCGACGCACGACTTTCTGATCACTCAACAGGGATCAGAAAGGTCCGCAGCCCGGACGACTCGACGGCTCGAACTTCGTCTGCTTCGCCGTTGGCAAACATCACGTACCCCTCTGTCTTGCTGTGCTGCTGATGCTCGAGCAGTTTAATGCCGGCTTTCGGCCCCAGCACGCTGACTGCTGAGGCAAGGCCGTCAGCCATCATGCCTGTTGGGGCGATAATTGTCACACTGCTGCGTTGATTCAGGCCGAGCCCGGTCTTCGGGTCAACGATGTGCGAATATCGTCGGCCCGAGATAACGACGCTTTGATAGGCGTCTCCTGATGTGGCAACTGCCTGATTGCAGATTCTAAGGTGAGGAGCCGGACCACTTTCCTTAGGATCGTTCGCTGGCTTCCCGGCAGGCTGTCTCCGACGCAGAGCCTCGATTTCCACCACCCAGAAGTCTGAGTTGGGCGGCGGATCGCCCGCGACGATATCGCCGCTCGCATCGACAAGTGCTCGAGTCAGACCGTGCTCCCCCAGCACCCTCAAAGCTTCGTCGGCTGCATATCCCTTGGCGATTCCGCCAAAATCAAGCCGCATTCCGTCGCGGAGCAGTTCAACAGTCTTCGACTCGCAGTCAAGCCGGACCAGCTTGTGTCCTACCAGTTCACGCTCGGCAGCCAGCCGCTCCGGCTCCGGCATCACTTCTCGTCGTCGCGCTCGACGCCACAGTTTTGTGAGAGGCCCGACGGTCACGTCAAACGCTCCGCCAGTCTCACATGACAGTTGAAGGCTCGCT
>JBLFXD010000497.1:0-5818 GCA_047611045.1 Planctomycetaceae bacterium
TCAGATCTGTTGTATCGGATTGACAGATTTTCTGGCCACGTCCTGGCTCTGACTCTCAACCCGGACCGGACAACGGACTCCTGAATGAGCAACGTGAACTACGTTGACCACGGAGCCACGTTGCCGGATCGAAACATCTTTGTGCTCAAGATTCGTCGCCGTCACGACGTGACACTTCCGCCGAGTTGAACAATCTGACGGACCATGTTGCCAAATCTCGACAGGTCATTGTTGACGAGTCGCCACCCTGGTCCAGGGTTGTGGTGAGACGAAGTCATTCGGCCACAAGTCATCGTGCCGTCCTGGCAGCACGATCGAATGTGGTGGTTGCAACGGTCTCACAGATTGATTGACACAGGCGAAGCGACTGACAGACCTCGCAGCTAACTCGCTGCAACGGTGAAAGAAAGAAGCCATGAAGAATAATCACGGTTCACTGCTGGTGGTTGACGACGATCAACACATTCTCGAAGCCATGGCGGACTACCTGCGCAGCCTGGGACATCGAACGGAAACGGCTTCCACCTGCCAGCAGGCAATCGATCGGATGGCCGAGTTCCCCTTCGAAGTCGTCATCTGCGACGTGAACCTGCCCGATCAGGACGGCTTCCAGTTGCTGGAATGGGCGACCGACAACAGCCCGGAAAGCTCGGTCATCATGCTGACCGGCTACGGAACGATCGAAAGCGCTGTCGAAGCCATTCGAGTCGGCGCCTTTGACTACTTAACCAAGCCCGTGATCGACGACGAGCTGAACCTCGCCATTCAGCGAGCACTCGGTCAACGAGCGATCGTCGAGGAGAACAAGAGCCTGCGCAAGCAACTCAACGAACGCTTCGGTCTCTCGAACATCGTCGGCCGCGACTACAAGATGCAGAAGATGTTCGACCTGATCGAAAGCGTCGCCGACACGCGAGCGACGGTCATGGTCCTCGGCGAAAGCGGGACCGGTAAAACGATGACCGCGCGAGCCGTGCATCAACTCAGCTCTCGCAGTGACCAGGCATTCGTTGAAGTCGCCTGCGGAGCATTGCCTGACACACTGCTCGAAAGCGAACTCTTCGGCCACGTCGCCGGAGCGTTCACCGGAGCCAATCACGACAAGATGGGCAAGTTCCTGCAGGCAGACGGCGGAACGATCTTCCTTGACGAAATCGCGACGGCGTCGCCGAGTCTGCAGGTTAAACTGCTGCGAGTTCTGCAGGACCGAGAATTCGAACCGGTCGGTGGCACAACGACTCACAAAGTCGATGTTCGTCTGATTCTTGCCACCAACGAAGACCTCGAAGAACGCGTCCGAGCCGGAACGTTCCGCCAGGATCTTTACTACCGAATCAACGTCATCTCGATCACTCAGCCGCCGCTTCGAGAACGCATGGCCGACATTCCGCTGCTCGTCGAGCATTACATCGGCGAAATGAACGAGCGGAATGGCAAAGACGTCAAACGGTTCGACGAGACGACTCTTCAAGTCATGCAGCGATACAACTGGCCGGGCAACGTGCGAGAACTCGTCAACGTCGTCGAACGAGCCGTCGTGCTCACGAGAAACGAAACCGTCATGGTCGACGACCTGCCGGAAAACCTGCGACGCGAAGATCCAAATCGCAACACGCTGGAGCTGCCAGGTTCAGCAGGATCACTGCGATCTGCACTCGTCGTCCCGGAACGACAAATCATCCTGAACGCGTTGGAGCAGCACGGCTGGAATCGTCAAAAGACAGCTGCCGCCCTGAGCATCAACCGAACGACGCTCTACAAGAAGATGAAGAAGTACGACATCAGCTTCGAAAAACAGCTCATCGAGTGCTGAGCGACACGCTGCTTCAAACTTCAAAACTAACAAACTGCCGAGTCCGTACTCCAACGGGCTCGGCAGTTTTTCTATGCGCGAACGGCCCGTGAACAGCCAGCGTGAACCGTATTGCCCGAATCTGACAAGTCGGACAGAATGCTGATTCTCGCAGGAAGCGACTCATCAGGAAGGATTCGAAGCGATGCAGAAGTTGTCGGTTTGCCTGACCACATTTAATAGTGAAGCGACGATCCGTCCGTGTATCGAAAGCGTCTTGTGGGCTGACGAAATCATCGTGCTTGACTCGTGCAGCACGGACAGCACTCGCGAGATCCTCGCCGAATACCCAATCAAAGTGGTCGAGCAGCCGTGGCTGGGTTACGCCGCTCAAAAGCAGCTCTCGCTGGACATGGCCCAGCACGACTGGGTCTTCCTGCTCGACAGCGACGAAGTTCCTTCGACCGAGCTGCAACAAGGCGTTCGCGACATCCTGGCCGGCGAGCCCGCTGCTGCGGGTTACGAGTTCCCGCGGCGCGAGCAGTTGTTCTGGCATATGAGCCACGCTGGCACGCGGCACAACTACTTCATGCGATTGTTCAATCGCAAACGCGGCACGATGAACGACGTTCCGATCCATTCGGCCTTCAACGTCGACGGCCCGGTCGCACGCATCGAAGCTCCGCTGTTTCATTTCTCAGAAGCCAGCATCTCGGTCAAAGTCAGAAAGCTCAACGACTGGACCGACACAATCTCGCTCAGCCGATTCCAGAAAGGCAAGTGCCGATCTCCCTGGGCATTGCTCTTCTATCCGCCGTTCGTCTTCCTGAAGTCATTCTTCCTCAAACGACAATTCCGTAACGGCTGGTCCGGATTCATCGGCAGCGTCTGCATGGCGTTTTACGCATTCATGAAAGATGCCAAAGGCTACGAACACGCTCGCCGAGCAGTCGTCAGCGACGCCGACCTCATGGCCCAAACCCTCGCCGACGATGGGCAACCGCTCTCAGAACTCCCGACATCTGAGCCGCACGTTGATAACGACTCGCAACGCAACGCCGCGTAAATCTCGAGTAAGCACTTGTCCAGAAACAGAACCGTGATTCTGTAGCCTGACTCTCCGAGTCGGGGCCGTTTGTAAGGACTCGACTCAGAGAGTCGAGCTACCAAAATACGGAATTAATTCTGGACTGGAACTAAATTCGAGGATCTCATTCAGCAGCAGCGGAGCAGTCTTCATTGAGTTGAAGCAATTCTCGAGCTCGATCGAAATCATCACCCGACGCCGCCGAAAGTTTCATCAATTCGTCGGTCTTCGGATGCTTGATCGAAAGTTCGCTCGCTACGAGCAACAACCGACGGATTCCGAATTCACGTTCGACTAGCTGGTTGACGTGATTGTCGCCGTGTTTGATGTCACCCACGATGGGGTGCGACGTGTGCTTAAAGTGTCGCCTGATCTGGTGACGCCGGCCGGTGTGCGGAGTGACTCGAACGAACGAGTAACGGCTCGTTGGATACTTGCCCGCCGACAGCGGCAGCTCAGAACGAGTCAGTGTTTCGTAGTTGGTGACTGCTTCCTGAGCCGGCTTGTTTGCAGTCGTCTCCGCCGGCGTCGCAATGCGGTCGTACGGCTCCTTCAGCGGCATATCGATCGTGCCGGAGTCATCGGTGTAGCCTCGCACGATGGCGAGGTACGTCTTCTGAACTTCCCGACGTTCAAACTGCGTCGTCAGCGAATGAGCGGCTTCAGCATTCAGCCCGAAGATCAGAACTCCCGACGTCGCCCGGTCCAGCCGATGTACCGTGAAGACTCGCTGCCCGAGCTGCCGGTGCAACGTTCTGACAACGTTTTCCTTCTCGCGAGTAGCGACGAAGCTTCGATGCACCAGCAGGTCCGGCGGCTTGTTCACGGCGACGCACTGTTCATCGAGATGCAGAAGTTCGAGGTCATTCATCACGTCGCCACCAGACTTCATCTTGAGTTAAATCCACCAGCCAATGACCGGTCGACGCGAACTGTAGCGACCGTTTCGCGATTCGGCATCGACAGTGAATCCTCCCTCATCACGAAACAACCCTTGCACCTTACGAAGATCTTCGTACTATCCTACGAAGACTTTCGTCGACATCGAATAAACCAGCCGCTCGACACAACGCGCAGACCATCTCACCGATCGAAATCAGCCATGCCGCCAGCACCGAAATCCCCACGGCCAACCGATGCCGAGCTTGGGATTCTGCGAGTCCTCTGGGAGCTCGGACCGAGCACGGTTCGGCAGGTTCATGACCAGCTCAGCCAGAAACGCGACGTCGGTTACACGACCATGCTCAAGCTCATGCAGATCATGACGGACAAGGGCCTGTTGCTGCGGAACGAGTCCGAGCGTTCTCACGTTTACCGGGCGAAGCAGAAAGAAGCGGTGACTCAGAAGCAGCTCGTCAAGGATCTGGTGTCGCGCGCCTTCGGAGGGGCAACCGAGAAACTCGTCATGCAGGCCTTGTCGTCGAAGAAAGCGTCCGCCCAGGAGATTGCTGACATTCGAAAACTGCTCGATGAAATGGAAGGCGGTGCCCAATGACCGAGTTCTCTCAGATGCTGAATCACCCGTTCGTCGAAACGCTTGGTTGGTCGCTCATTCATTTCCTGTGGCAGGGAATTCTGCTGGCTTTAGTCGCAGCCGCTGTGCTGCTGTCGCTGAAAAACGCGTCCGCCGCGTTGCGATACGGTGTCGCGTGTCTGGCATTTCTGCTGATGGCAGCGGCACCGGCCGTCACCGCCTGGCACTTAATCAGCAACACCGCAGAGCTAGCCAACCCCGAAGCTGTCGCTGAAGGAATCGATATTGGCGATGCCACTCAGGAACTAAACGGCAGCCTGGTGACCGACGATTCACTGATGGGGACGGTTCCTGAACCCGCTCAGAACGCTGGGCAAATTCCAGCCCTCGGTCCATTGAACGCTGCACCCAACAGCGGTCTGGAATCAGCGTCACTCAGATCGTGGCTGACGACGCTCGTCAGCTGCTGACTGATCGGCGTGACAGCTCTGTCAATTCGGCTCATTTTCACACTGGTTAGCGTTTCCAAGTTGCGAAGTCGCGACACGTCACTTCCCACCGAAGCATTGGCTCAACGTGTCGAGGCACTGGCTCGCCGCCTGAGCGTGTCTCGCCCGGTGCGGCTGGCTCAGTCGGCGCTGGTTGAAGTCCCGACCGTCATCGGTGTCTTGAGGCCTCTGATTCTTTTGCCGGCGACCGCAATGACGGGTCTTTCCACCGAGCAGCTCGACGCTATCCTCGCGCACGAAATCGCACACATCCGCCGGCACGACTATTTCATTAATCTGATTCAGACGGTCATCGAAACTCTCCTCTTCTATCATCCGGCCGTGTGGTGGCTGTCCGGACGAATCCTTCAGGAGCGAGAAAACTGCTGCGACGACATCGCGAGCAACGTCTGCGAAAACCCGATTCGCTATGCGGAATCGCTTGTCCGAATGGAAGAGCTGCGCGCTCCGGCAGGCGGCCTGGCGATGGCAGCCACCGGCGGCAGTCTGGCATTGCGAATCAGAAGGCTGCTCGGCCAACCAGCTCACGAGAGCAGCAGCCCGAACTGGTGGATCGGCGGACTTGTCTCACTGCTGATTGTTGCGACTCTGATTTTAACCGTCGTCTCGCAGTCGTCCGAAACTCTCGCCGAGGAAACGGAGCAACCTCAGGCAGCGGACTCGTCGGCAGTTTCTCAACCGATGCCGGACAAAGCAGATCCCAAAGATGAAATCGGTTCATTAACCCCGGCGCAGATTGCTGACCTGATGGAAGAGTCGATGCGGCGATACTCGACCATCGACATGTTTGGAGAATTGGTCATTGGCGACGGAGCGCATTCTGATGAGAGTTCGGACGAAGTTGACGGGACGTTTCGATACCGGAGCGTTGGAGAACGATTTCTCGCCGAACAGAGAGGCCCCAGTCCAACCAAGGGATCCTGGTTGCGCGAAGGATTCGACGGAAAAGTACATTA
>JBLFXD010000498.1:0-5794 GCA_047611045.1 Planctomycetaceae bacterium
AGCTGCTGATAAAGATCACGATCCTGCATTCGCGGAGGCCTCCTCTGAGAAACCCGGAATCCTACCAATACCAGCGCAAACCCACGACAAACCCAGATGGACCACAAAACCATTGATGTGCGGACGGCCGGTAACTCGGCAAAGATCGATGCCATGACGGCGGAGAAGATCGCTGAATCGAGCATCGATCCCGACTGGTCGACCGTCACGATGATGTGCCATGGCCGCTTGTTTCTTTCGGCCGCAAAGAAGAACAGTTGATCGACCAGTAACTTGCCTGTCTCCGTATCGTAATTCTTCAAATTTCTGCGAATCGTCATCGACAGGTCGAGATTTCGAAACACGCGGCGCGGCGAATGTTTGTCGCGACGAATCGCTCCGGTGATGGCCTGTTCCACCTGAATTTTCATCTTGTCTTTGAGTTGCTGTACGACCTTGTCAATGATCTTGCGAGCCAGAATCCGGGTCTTCGGGTTCAGCAGGTCCTGGTGTGTCAGCAGCGTCTTGACCAGCTCCATGTTCGGTTCGATTTTTTCAAGCAGTTTCGGCTGGTCGAGTAATTCGGCAATGCCTCGCCTCTGAACCAGCTCCTTTTCCATGACCTCTCTGGCGGCTTGCGGAAACAGTTCCGAGACGTGATCGACCCAGTCTGGAATCGACAGTGCATGACCGGGTCCAAGTCCTCCCTGCCGACTCTTCGGCCGCGCACGTCCGCCGCCGCCCGATCCCTCTCCGGGCTCGTCAAACAGAAAACCGACAAGCTGCTCGATTCGTGCGGCTTCCGCATCGCCCTGGCAAGTGATGTCGTGAGACTCCGCGGAGCGACCAAGGACAAGTCGCCATCGAGCCAGCATATGTTGATCGTCATGATTGGCAGACATCAGATGCTCCAGCGATTCATGATGGCGGCAACTTTCGAATCGATGCGGGCGATCAAGACGGCCGCTCCAACCGATGTGTTGAGTTCCGTCAGCGGCGGTTCGTCTTCAGCGAGTCCGTAGGCCTTTGCAACTCGGGCAGCAAGTGAATCGGACTGAGCTGCGTGCAGTCGTTCAAAGGCTGCCCGCATGCGGGGGATCATCATCAGGAATGTGTCCCAGTCGGCCGCTCGCAGGAGCTCATCGATTGCCGCGACCAGTACGTCAGCACCAAGCATGATCGACGTACGCGACACGCTCATCACGCCATCAAGAAAGTCCCCGGCGAGAATCATCTGGTCCGTCGAATACAGCGAATACGCCGACACTTCGTCGGCCAGATCCTGCGGAGACAATTCTCGAATCTCAGCGAGCATGCCGAGGAACGCTCCACGCAGATAAGGCACCGTTGAACTGTCCGCGGCGCTTCGTACGTTCTCTGCAAACAAGGTGCGATCAAAGTCGTCTCCGTCGTTCTTGATCATCACGTCTGCCAATGCCAGGAGTGCGTGCACGACTTCCGCCTGTTGCTCTTCAGGCACCGAACACACTTCCGGAATCGAAAAGCAGGCTCGATCGAAAGACCGCACGATGAGTTCAAAGATCTCTTCGCGACGCAGGCCGCGGTGCTGGGCATACCGCTCGATGACCGTCAGGTGTCCCAGTGCCGTGCTCAGTGACACAAACCGAGCGTCGCTGTCGATCGCGTTGCTGCATGCGTCCTGCACTTCGGCGACCAGGTTGGGCAGGTCCATTTCAATCGAACGGCGCAGGTGCTCACACGTCCGTCCGGCGTGTCCTTCGTCTTTGGCGAGCTCTTCATGCAGACGGGCCAGAACAGCCGCCTCGATCGTGTCGCCGTAAAGATTCTGCTCGACCAGTGCTGGTTCGACCTTGGGACTCCACTTCAACGCCCAGCGTTCTTTGAAGAGCGTGCCGGATGCGAACTCGGTATTCGGCGCATCGATGTGCCTGGCGATGGGTACGTCCAGAAAGCAGAGACGATGAAGAAACACGCTGCGGTACTCGTCAGCGGTCTCGCGTTTGTCGAGCGTTAACGACAGCTGCTTCTCTTTGCCCATCACCTCGTCAAGTTGCAGTTCGTCGATCTGGCCGTAAAAGTCATTGACGATCGGCAGTTGCCCCAACTTCGGCGTGACACGCCCGACCTTCGTACCGATGTTGACCGCGTCGATCGCCTTCAGCAGTTGGATGCCTTCGTCCTCGGGGTTGCCTTTACAGCAACACGTGACGATGGCGTCCTGAATGTCGTCCAGGACTGGTTGCTTACGGCCACGCAGTTGAGCCAGCATACGAGCGTGCTGGCTGACTGAAATTGCATCAGCCGACGAAACATTCTCCCCGTTTCGACGAGCACGCTTTAGAACGGCGACGATGTGTTCGGCCAGGATGTCATCGCCTCGACCGGAAGCGGTAAGGTCCCAGGCTGTCTGGTAAAACTGTGGAGCCCGATTCCCTGCACCATAACCAGACAGTTCCGACGTTCGAAAGAACGAATAGGGAATGACGCTTGTGTAAACCGTGCCTTCAGGAATTACAGGCGGAGGCTCCGGGTCTTCTCGATCCAGAAACAGATGAAATCCGCCACAGACGACCATGGCGTCTCGAGGTTTCACTTTTGACTTCTTCAGCGTCTCGCGAATCGTCTGCCACATGAACCGTTCACGAGGCAGCGTTCCATCGGCAGCTATCCGTTGAGGAGATGTCGTCGCCCGGACCGCTGCACAGAAGGAAGCCATTTCGTAGCGAAACTCTTCGACGTCGCTCCAGTCGCCGATTTCGAAAATGCTGTCCCAGGCCTCAGACCACGATCGGTACCCCGCTACTTCCGCAAGCTTCTGATAGAAGCCGCTTTCCGCGAACAACTGATCTTCGGTGAACTCCTGCGATGGAGCTAACGACTCAGGTTTCGAAACGTCATCAGCCTCGTTGTCATCAGCCTCGTTGTCATCAGCCTCGTTGTCACCATCGGGCGGCGAATCTGCTGACGCAACCAGGGCGTAATGCGGCAAATCCATGAAGACGACTTCAGCGTCAATTTTCTTTGCGGCGAGCATCGCGACGTACTCGGGCGAGTAGGCCAGCATCGGATACCAGCAGGCGAATCTCGCCGGGATGTCTTCGGAGGGGCTCGCCTTTCCAGCCAGCCCCAACACGTTGTCGTCGTCACGGTAAGACGAATACACAGCGACTGGTGGTTTCGTCTTCGCATCGACGATAAACGGAATCAGGTCACTGGCTTCAGCCGGACCTTCGATCAGGATGACCTTTGGGCGACGTTCCTTGATAACGGCATCAAGATATCGAGCAACCGCTGCGGAATGATGCCGTACGGGAAACCAGTAGAGCTCATCGCTGAGTACGGCTTCCACCTGCTTCTGGATTGCGTCGGCACTTAGGCCAGCAGCCTCAACATCTACCATGTGTGTCGCCTGGTAAACTGAACACAGCGGAAGTACGTACCAGACGCAGCGTCTGGAAGATCGGCAGCAAGCGGGCTCCAATACTTACTTCAGGCTGGCGAGAATTGAGTCGTGGAACTCTTTCCAGGCTTTATCCGTGCGGCTGCGTTTCTTCGCGACAATCGTGACGTACTCCTTGAGGACGGCGAGGTCGGCCTTATCTTCCTTGACGATCGAACCAACCATGTTCTTCGCGACGTCTGACGGCTGGACCGTTCCCGAGCCGAAAAACTTTGCGTGCAAAGCAGCGTCCAGCGCGACGCCAATCGCCTCGGCCGTCGACAGCGTTGTAGAAGGTTGTTTGACGCTGACTCCTTCCGAGGACCGTCCATTGCGGATTTCTCGAAACACGGTGGCCAGCATCGTGATGATTGGTGGATTGATCTTAACCGGAAGGTTGTACTGTTCGATCAATTCAGCAGACCGCTTCTGGACGATTTCCACTTCGGTCTTCTGATCGGCAATGATCGGGATGTGGATATAGTTGAACCGTCGTTTCAGAGCGGCGGACAATTCATTGACTCCCTGATCCCGCGAGTTAGCTGTGGCGATGATGTTGAATCCTCGCTTCGCCCAGATCATATTCGCATCGGGAAGTTCCGGGATTGCAATGGCCTTGTCTGAGAGAATGGACACCAGCGAGTCCTGAACATCGGGCACGCAGCGAGTCACTTCCTCAAACCGCAGCAGCGACGCGTTTCGCATGGCGATCATCGTCGGCGACGGAATCAGGTTGTTCAGTGTCGGCCCTTCGGCGATCACCCGCGCGATGTTCCATGAATACTTGATGTGCTCTTCCGTCGTTCCGGCCGTCCCTTGAATCGTCAGCGTCGAGTTACCGGCAATGGCCGCCGCCAGATGCTCGGACAGCCAGCTCTTGCCGGTACCAGGTTCTCCAACGAGTAAGAGAGCCCTTTCAGATGCCAGAGTGACGATGGCTCGTTCGACAAGTGCATCGTCGCCAAAGAATTTCCGAGTGATCTCGACGGTTGCTTTCTTACCATCGATATCGGCTTTGAGTGCCTTGCCGCCGACGATGTAGTGCAGCACAGATTTCGGCGAGAGGTTCCAACCTTCAGGAGGCGCGGTATCGTCATTCTGTCGAAGTGCTTCGAGCTGGTCTCGATATCGCACCTCAGCGGGTTCACGCATTTGATCCGACTTTGGTGCTTTCGGCGTCGACGCCCTGGCAGGTTTCGTTGCCGTTTTCCGGGCAGCTTTCTTCTTTGCCATGTGATCTCCTTTAGAAATTCAAGCTCTTCAACAGAGCTGCTCGGTCAATCTTCTCGTTTGAAATCATCAGGTGTACGGGGTCGGGATCGAAGACCGTCAGCGGCTGAAAGATGAGACGACACAGTTCATAGTGCATCAGCCCGAACAGCGGTGGCTTCTTTTTCTTCTTCTGATACGCCCCGAATGACTTCTTCAGGGCAGCCCCCTCTGAAGACTTTGCGACGACGGCGTCCAGTGCCAGATCGTCCGCGCTCAGCGGATAGACATGCTGCCCGTCGCGGTCCTGATCGGACTCCGGTTCCATGGTCCAATCCGTGAGAATGACCTCTTCCTGCATCTCGACATCGAGGTCGAAAGGGCTGGTTTCGTGCTCTGCAATTCTATTGACGGCCGCCTCGCGGTCCCAGGTCTGCAGCGCCGGCCAGTCATCAAACGCGTCTCCTGCTTCGACGGTACTGTCATTGCCAAGTGTGATCCGTCCACCGCCGAATCCATCCAGAGCGACGCCTGCACTGGCAATCACCAGCACGTTACCCTTCAGAAAATCGCTCGCCTTGAACTTCTGCTTCTGAGGAAGATGTAGAAATCCCTCGGCGGGAATCTCTGTTCCAGGTTTCATGGGGAAAATGCAGGACCACGTCAACCGGTGACCTTTCGGGATGGCCTTGCCGACTTTGGCAATCGTTCGCAAACGAAACTCGAATGCGCAATAGGCTCCCTTGATTTCTTTTTTCGCGACCCCCAGCGTGACAACTTCCAGTTTCTTCACCGGCTGGGTGGCGGGAATCCAGAGCAACCGATCGAACTCTTCCTGGTTGTCGTCGCGCAATGCGCGAGACAACCCACGACACAGCATCCAGGCTCTGTTGAGAAAAAACGTCAGTCGCTTCTTTGAGAAGTTGGGCTCTTTGGCCGTAAATCGCCCAAGTTCCTCATTAGCTGCACGTAGCGTTGAACCCAGCCTGAGCAGTCGCATTCGTGAGACTTCACGGAATGACACGTCAAGGGTTTGACGAGTTGCCTGCGACGCGGTTGTGAGACCGGTCAAAAGCAGATCCTCAACCGCCCGCGAGACATCGTCCAGCAGTCGTGGCAGCTTCCGTTGATTGTCCATGCTGATCGTCATGGCGTTAAAGCATGTAGTCTTCAGGAGTCGTTTCC
>JBLFXD010000499.1:0-5788 GCA_047611045.1 Planctomycetaceae bacterium
CGACGCTGGATTCACCGGCTCCGCTGACGTCGATCCGGGAAATCAACGATCGCAGCGGGACCGTCGGGAAGGGCTCGACTGACGTCGGCGATGTTTCATGGCAGGTGCCGACGACCGGCTTCACGACGGCGTGCTGGGTTCCGGGTACGCCCGCTCATTCCTGGCAGGCAGTCGCGGCGGGTGGCTCCAGTATCGGCCGTAAAGGTCTGAATCTGGCGGCAAGAGTCCTCGCAGCGTCCGCCTGGGACCTCTACACAAAGCCCGACCTGCTTAAAGATGGAAAGCTCGAGCACGACCGTCGGATCGGCGACCAGGGGTACCGGTCGCTGATGGTCAAAGATCAGAAGCCGTCGCTCGACTACCGCGATCCGCCGAAGCGATAAAACTTTCACATAGTCTCTGACTAGATGATACGTCATCACGATTCGATTTACGGTGTTGGTATGAAGTGCCGCAAGTGTGGAACCCGATGGTCATCGGCCAATACTGCCGGTCCGGGTGGGCAGATGTCGTCCGGTGGCTATTTTCTTTCGACGATCGCCCTTGTCTCCGTGGCGATCGCACTCGGATACTTCAAGAATTGGTACTTAGCGATCCCATTCCTGTTTCTCGCTCTTAGCACTGCTTTCAACTGTGCAATGCAGCGCGGCTACCGGGAATCAAATCACAACGGATACGGATCTCATTGCCCCACATGCAACGAGAGACATTTAATTCGGTTTTGGAGCTTTTAATCAGTTGCGCTGAGCGGCCAGTTTTCGCTCGACGCGAGCCTGCAAGGCTCGGACACGACCGAGGGTTTCGCGGTACTGCACGGTGTTGACGTAGCCGACGACTCGGCCGAGCAGGTCGGCTCGCGGGCTGAGCGCGGTGGTGCAGGGGATTCGCTTGATTTCGAGGATTTCGGCGATCTTCATGTTGTCGGCAAGGTCCAGGTGCACGGGCACGAACTTCTCGTTCACGTAATTCGCGACGCTGGAATCTTTGAAGGTTGCCTCGTCCATCTTGTCGCAGTATTTGCACCAGTCGGCGTCGAACACGAGCAGCATCGGCCGATTTTCAAGCACGGCTTGCTGGTGTGCCTCGTTCAAATCTGTTTGCCACTGAATTTCATTCGGCTGATCGGTGAACAGGCTGGCGATCGGTCCGGCGATGGTGAACGTCGCCACGGCGACAACACCCAGGACAGCGAGGGGGACAATTCGAGTCTTATCCATCTTTGAGAAACTCCTACGCATTGCATGAACCAGACCGGTTACTCCGGACTATCGGCCTGCAACGGCTGCATCGGTTGCCCTAACAAACGGATTCGATCTCGGCCGGCGTGAGTGCCTCCTGTCGTTCCGGTTGCGGAGACCTTGAGGCCGGGATTGCCGCGAAACCCTAAGGTTTCCGCTGAAGTTGGAGTTTCTCGGGCAGTCAGTTGAAGCTGACGCCGGTTTCGGGTCTGCTTCGTGACAATCGCTTTTTAATCCGTTCGGAGAGCCCTTTTGTGTCCGCTGAATTTGACATTTCTTCTGCCGAGGACGAGGAAGCCTGCCGAGTTCTTGAGCAGCTCAAAGCAACTCCGGAACTCTTTGAACGTCTCGCGGAAAACAAGGGAGCGGAACTCGGCCTTCAAAAGCGTCTTCGCGCTGAATTCTCGCCAGAAGTCGTCCGCGCAGTGATCACCCAGGCCGAGCTTCGTAAAAAAGCTTCTTCGCGATTCGCCCGCGCCGCGGACATGTGGTTCTCTGCGAAAGGTCTTGAACAGGCGACTTCCGAAGCCGTCGCCGCTCACAAGGCAAAGCGGTTTTCGGGAGCGGTTCAGGACTTTTGCTGCGGAATTGGCGCGGATTCGGTGGCTCTCGGGATGCAGGGTTGCGAAGTCAGCAGTGCGGATATTTCACCGGTTTGCTGCCTGATGACCGACTGGAACGCGGCGGCGCATGGCGTTTCCGACCACGTAAAAACGACGTGCTCTGACATTGCCGATGTGGTGTCGCGAGAAGGCCTGCTGCACATTGATCCGGATCGTCGCCCCGTCGAATGGCGACGCGTGAGAAGGATCGAAGAATGCCAGCCAGGCCTGCCGGTGCTGCTTGAACTGATTGACGAGTTTCGTGGCGGCGCGATCAAGCTCAGCCCGGCCAGCAACTTTGGTGGAAAGTTCGCGAATTGCGAAGTCGAGCTCGTCAGCCTCGACGGTGAATGCCGGGAAGCGACGATCTGGTTCGGAGAATTGGCGGGCGATGCTCCGTTCCGCGCGACCGTTCTGCCGTCGGGAGAAACACTCGCCGCCGAGCCGCTGTCGGCGTGGACCAACGTCGGCGAACTCGGTGCCTGGATTTACGATCTCGATCCGGCAGTCGTTCGCTCGGGTCTGGTCGACGTGCTTGCCGAGCGGCTTGGTTTACGCAGGCTCGACGACACCGAGGAATATCTTACCGGCGACACTCTGGTGGATTCGCCGTTCGTTCGGCCGTTCGAAGTTCTCGAGAATATGCCAAACAACGACCGCGATGTTCGACGAGCCTTCGGTCGGTACGACTTCGGTCAGGCGGAGGTCAAATGCCGTCACATTCCGATTCAAGCCGAAGCCGTCCGAAGAAAACTGCCCATGAAAGGGCAGGGCGTCGGCACCTTGATTTACACTCGCCAGGCCGGCAAAACTAAAGTCGTCGTCTGCCGGCGGCCGTCCTGAGGCGAGGCTTCCTGTCAGGCCTGACGGCGCCGTTGTTCATGAAAGTCTCGCTGACAATTAACCGGTTGAAACTCAGCTTTCGAAAGTAATGTCCGATGTCTGGTGAACTGACTCATTTCGATGCTTCCGGCGCGAGCCGGATGGTCAACGTCGGCGAAAAAGAAATCACAGAGCGGATGGCTCGTGCTCAAGCGTTTGTTTCGATGGAGCCGGTAACGTTGAAGCTGATTCAGGACCGGCAGCTGGCGAAAGGCGACGTGCTTGAAGTGGCTCGGCTGGCCGGGATTATGGCCACGAAGCAGACTCAAAATCTGATTCCGCTGTGCCATTCGCTCGGGTTAGACAGCGCGTCGATCGACTACGAATTTGTCGATGACCGCCGAGTCAGAATCGAAGCTCGAGTCAGCAATCACGGTCGGACTGGCGTCGAGATGGAAGCAATGACTGCCGTCAGCATTGCCGCTTTGACGATCTACGATATGTGCAAAGCCGTTGACCGTTGGATGTCTATCGGGCCGATGGAACTGCTCGAAAAGTCCGGCGGCAAGAGTGGGCATCTTGAACGCGCCGCTGAGTGAGCGTGCCTGTGATGCTCAGCGAGGCAGCGGGCCGTGGTCGTCCAGCATCGGGCCGAGTTCTTCAACGAAATCGTTGACGTCTTTGAACTCGCGATACACCGATGCAAATCGGACGAAGGCGACCTGGTCGATCTCCCGCAGCAGGTTAAAGACTTTTTCTCCGATGTACCGACCAGGTACTTCGTTCTCGAAGTCGTCGTAGATGTCGGACTCGACCGAGTTGATCAGCGACTCGATCTGTTCCTGACTGACGGGCCGTTTGTAGCAGGCTTTTTCGAGGCCGAACCGAATCTTCTCTTTGTTAAACGGGACTCGTGAACCGTCCTTCTTGATGACTTTGATCAGAGCCTGCTCGATCTTTTCGTAGGTCGTGAACCGCCGTTCGCACTTCATGCACTCGCGCCGCCGGCGGATGACCGTCGGTTCGCTGGAGCGTGAGTCGATGACTTTCGTCTCGTCGTGTCGGCAGAACGGGCAGATCATGCGTGTTCCTGGCGTCGGCGGCTTTGATCTTTGGGGGCTCGATAGTTTGTTTGATTCGTCCTGCCAGCCAGCGATTGGCGTGTGCAGTCAATTGCCGGGAGATTAGATTGGCCTGCGGCGGATGCAAAGCACGGAAGTGAAGAAGTTATATCTTTCGGATGAAATCGCCCTAAGCAGATTCTCGACTTTTTGGCGGTGACAGTCTGGCTTTACGTTCGCGTGAGAGTTTTTCAATGACTGGTCGCTGTCGGAGAATCAGGACGTGAGTTCGATGAACTATGTGACGGGCAGGGCTCGGAGTTTGCTCCGCCGAAGTCGAAATCTCGGTTTGGTGCTGACGTTTCTGGCCAGCTGGCAATGCTCGCTCTTTGCCGACGAGACACCAGCTCAATCCGATCTCAAACAGAAGCTTTCTCAGGTCAATGTTCCCATGAAAACACTAGGCGGCCGGCAGCTTTGGGGGGATGTTCATTTTTTTCAGGGCTGGACGATTCAGCAGAATGTCTTGACCGGGCATTTTCGGCTGCTTGATCCTCGCGATGTTCGGCACGCGTGGGGCAGTTTTGACGTATGTAAAGAAAAGCTCGACCAGATTCGGGACGAACGCAAGCTGCCCGCAATGAAAGGCGAGGCTGTCGTTCTGCTGCACGGCATTTTTCGATCTTCCAAAGCAATGAGCAGAGTGCAGGACCGTCTTGAGAAGGACGGATATCTGGTGGTTCCGTTCGACTATCCGAGCACTCGTGTTGATATTGCCGCGTCGGCCAAAATGCTCGGGCAGGTGGTCGAGTCGCTCGAAGGAGTCGAGAAAATCAGTTTCGTGACTCACAGCCTGGGCGGCCTGGTTGTCAGATCGTGGTTGGGGCAGGGCGGCGATGAACGTGCAAGGTGTCTGGTCATGATGGGCACGCCGAACAAAGGTGCCGAAGTCGCTGACATCCTTCGAAACTGGCATCTGTACCGTCTGATTCTCGGCCCGGCTGGTCAGCAACTGGTCGCCGATCAGTCTGGCGACATCGCTAAACTGCCTATCCCTGAGATTCCGTTTTCAGTGATCGCCGGAGGAAAAGGCACGACAGACGGCTACAATCCGCTGATTCCAGGTGACGACGACGGCCTCGTTGCGGCCTCGAGCGCATACCTTGGGGGGGCTGAGGACTCGATGACGCTTCCGGTTCTACACTCGTTTCTGCCGTTCAATGCTGCCGTGATCGATGCTGTTTCGCTGTATCTGAAGACGGGGGCTTTTCGCGAGGATGGAGTGCAGCGCCCGGTTGAGCAACAGGCAGTCTTGAAGGCCGCGTCTGAGTCTCAGTAGTTTTTTGATTCCAGCATGATTTGGGTAATGGTTTAGCGAACCATGCTGCCGCTGTGTTTGTCGAGCTTTGCGGCTTCTTCGGATGCGAAAACGGCTGGCAGATACCGGTCCCGGTGCTGACAAATCATCACGAGATTGCAGATTTCGTTCAGGGTGCGGATTCATTCTGTCGATGCAAGAAACCTTCCTGCGATCGCTGGACATCACGCATTCAGAACGCAAGAATTCCAAGATGGTAAAGGGCGTATAGCTCAGTTGGTTAGAGCGCAGCTCTGATAAAGCTGAGGTCCCCGGTTCGAATCCAGGTACGCCCATTTGCTGTCGAGAGTCAAGTGTCCAATGTCGAGGGCTCCTTTTTCTGGGCTTTGGACTCTTGGCTCTCGACTTTGTCGGGGACGTAGCTCAATTGGGAGAGCACCGGCTTTGCAAGCCGGGGGTTGTCGGTTCGAGCCCGATCGTCTCCACTTGGTCAGGATTCATCAGTCGTAAACGGATTCCTCAAAAATCCAGGCTGAGTTGGTTGACCTTGTAATGTTGCGTGGCTAGTATCCCGCCTCGTCGGACGCGGTCTTCGGGCTGCGGTTGCCTTAAAGTGTTTCGGGCTGCGAAGTTAGCTTTGCAGTCTGTTTTTGCTTCTGGGCGTTCTGACTACTGATCTTTGACAATCTGGCAGTAGACTGAGTAGTAACTGATTAGTTCTACGGGTGTGGTTATATCGTCCGCATC
>JBLFXD010000500.1:0-5780 GCA_047611045.1 Planctomycetaceae bacterium
ATCGAATGACTGACAAACGCGTTGTTGAATCGAGTTCCTCGTTGAGCCAACGCGTCGATGTTCGGCGTCTGCACAACATCATTGCCGTAGCAGCCCAGCGTGCTTGTGGTCTGATCATCGGCGAAGAAGAAAACGATGTTCGGCTTCGCCGCAGAGACGTCCGTCGCAAACCCAAAAACCAGCAACGGCAGAATGACAAGAATTCGATTCATGGTGTGATCAGCTTTCGAAAACAGACCTTCGAGATATCCAGACCGGCTACGCGAGCAGGATCATAATCAGATCTCTGATTCCGAGTCACAGCCTGGCGGGATTGCTTGACGCAGGACCGCAACGTTGTGGATACGGCCTTCAGCCATGACTGCCGGAAGAATGCGACCTCTGCACATTGTCGGGTCGGGCACAACGGTCCGAACTCAGCGGGATGCAATTTTCTCTCGTAACTTCGTCAATGGGATATCCGAAGCTCAACCTGCTGATTCGAGGCCCGTGAGTGTGCCGGAGCTGGAGCCGAAACTGTCGACGTCGATCCCCAGTTGCTGAAGCATGCTGACGTAAAGATTGCAAAGTGGCGGCGGGTTCTGGGGATCGAACGGGAGGTGTCGGCCGTGTCGGAAACCGCCGCCGGCCAGAAGGACGGGCAGGTTTTTGACGGAGTGGCTGCTGCCGTTGCCCAGGTTGCTGCCTAAGAAGACTACCGTCCGGTCGAGCAAACTCGCACCGGCCTCCTGTGTCTGCTTCAGTTTTGTGAGCAGATCGTGGACGGTTTTCATCGTCTCCTGCTCAACAATTTTCAGCTGTGCGAGCTTGCCGGGATCTTTACCGTGATGCGACAGGTCGTGATGCCCCAGCGTCACGCCAGGTATCGTCGGAGAAATGGTTGTACCTGACAGCATGATCGTGATCAGTCGAGTTGAATCGGTCTGCAGCGCCAGATGCGTCAGGTCGAACAGCAATCGTGTTCGACCGATGAGGTCGGCTTTGTTGAGAATGTCTATGGGCGGATCAACGTTCACGCTCGGTTTGGGTTTTCTGTTCCAGGCTTCGTCGTTGACAAGTCGCTGCTCCAGCTGACGCACGCTGGTGAGGTACTCGTCGAGTTTTTCCCGGTCGTCAGAACCAAGACCGGTCCGCAGCGAGCTTGCCTGATCGCGAACGTCGTCAAGAATGCTGCGGTTATCCCGAAGCCGACGAACCTGAGCCCGGACTTCGTCAGCGCGACCCGCGAGAAACATTTTTGCGAAGACGTTCGATGGAGAATTCTCGGCAGGAAGCTGCGCACCGGTTCGGGACCAGGACAGGCCCAAGCCTTCGCCGGACAACGTCAGCGCTGGAAATCGGGTCTGGCTGCCGATGTGCTCGGCGGCAAACTGGTCCAGCGATATCCCGTTGCGAAAGCCCGGCCGACCAGCACCAGGCACACCAGTCAGAAAGCTGGCTGTTGCCTGATGCGCGAAGCCCGGACTGACTCCCGCATGTGACAACCCCGAGATAACGGTGAAGTCGTCACGGTAGTCCTTGAGCGATTCCAGATATGGCGAGAGTGAGTAGTTCGCGCCTGTCTCTTCAGGGATGAAATTTTCCGGGTGCAGTCCAAGGGGCGTGCAAATGCAGACCATGCGTCGCTTCGGCGCTTCGGCATCTGCGGCGCGAGCGGAAGAGAACGCGTCGAAGCACGGCAATGCCAGAGAGACGCCGGCAGCTCGCAGGAATTGCCTTCGTTGGATTCTCATGGGTTGGGTCCTTGTTGAAAGTCGACTTTGATTACTTGTGTTGAAATACTCGGCATTGCACGACCTCGTGAATTAGCGATCGCAGGCCGTAGTTTTTGTCTCGAATCTTTTTCACGATGCGATCAATTTCCGGCTGATCGGCTGTTGTCGGTGCCGCACCGGTGGCGTAACTCAGAAGTTTCCCCGCCAGAGATCGGGCAAGCTGGTCCCTGTCGTCCAGTAGGAGCTGTTTGTAGTCGTCGATGTTTCGAAACTCCCGGCCGTCGGGCAACACATCCGATGCGTCAACCGGTGGACCAAGGCGGTACCTCATTCGCCGACCGTCAACGACCGCCGGTTCGCCTTCGCCGACGCTTCGGTAGCGTTCTCTCCAACCGCCGATGACGTCGAAATTCTCCAACGCGAATCCCGGTGGATCGATTTTGACATGACAGGTTGCACACGCGGCGTCGTCCCGATGCTTTGCCAATTGCTCGCGGATCGTCGTGGCACCGCGAATGTCAGGCTCGACAGCTTCCACGTCTACAGTCGGCTTCGGCGGAGGTGTTCCCAGAATGCGGTCCAGCACCCACGCACCGCGAATGATCGGCGAAGTTGTAGTTCCGTTTGCCGATACCTTGAGAATGGCCCCCATCGTTAAGACACCGCCACGATGGCTGTCTAATGGCAGAGGCACCTTGCGAAACTCAAGTCCATCCACATCTGCGATGCCGTAATGTTTCGCCAGTCGCCCGTTGAGCATCGTGAAGTCAGAGGCGACAAAGTTCGTCAGGCTCAGGTCGTTCTTGAGAACCTCGTCGAAGAAGAGCAGCGGCTCTTTGACCATCGACAACTTGAGGATGTCGTCGAACTCCGGATAGAGCATTCGATCGGGCATCGTGTCGTCGATCGCTCGCAGCCCAAGCCACTGGCTGACGAAGTTATTGGTGAAAGCCTCAGCCCTTGCGTCGCCAAGCATCCGTTCGACCTGTTGACGGAGCGTGTCAGGCTCATGCAGCTTGCGCTGCGCGGCAAGTTCCAGCAAAGGCTCGTCAGGCATCGAACTCCACAGGAAGTAGGAGAGTCGGCTGGCGAGCGCGAAGCTGTCGAGCGACGCTGACTGGGTCGCGTCACCGGCCTTCTCGCGAAGAAACAGGAAATGCGGCGAGACCAGTACCGCCTTGAGGCCCACGCGAAGCGCCTGCTCAAACGAGTAGTCCTCTTCCAGCTTCGTCTGGACACGAGTCAGAAACGGTTTGATGTCCTCGTCCGTGACATTCCGCCGAAACGCGCGTCGCGCGAAGTCGCTCAGAATCCTTTCCGCATCCGCCAGCGGATTCTGCGAAACGACTTCCATACGATTGCGGTCGTCGGGGTCGCGCTGCTGAGGGAGGTCGCCAAAGATCCGGCGATGACTCTCCGGCGGCCACGAGTCGAGCAGCGGACCTTCCACCTCAACCGACTGCACGACAAGTCCCGGTCCTTCGTACTTGTCTGCGCCGATTCGTTCGACATCGCGCGTGCGGACCGGCAGATCGGCGACGATCCTGATTGTCTGTTGGGCCTTCATCTGGTCGAAGAACTCGACCACGGTCGGCTCGTTGGCGGGAACCTCGAAGTAGTCGATGAGGTATTGCTGGGCCGCCGCGTTCATCGGCCCGGCCTTCACATGAAACATGACCGGGGCATCTGTCTGGAACCCATAGCCGGAGATCCGAAAGCGATACCTGCCGGGCTGCCGCGTCATGAATCGCCACATGGTGACCTGAATGTTCGCATTGACCGCCGAACTGAAGATCGCCACACCGTCATCCAAATGACGATACACGCTTCCGGTGGGGCGGACGGTTCTTTCGTCCTTGATGTCGTGCCGTTCTTTCACGGTCCGCGGCCGCGGACCGTTCGCGATAGCTGCATCCAGGACGCGGTCGGCCGCCGCCAGATAGCTCGCCATCAGGTACGACGAGACGTGCAGTGATTCGGCGCTGTTGTCAAACCCGCTCGTCGAAGTGCTCAGCGGTAGGAGATCCTTCAAATCAACCTGAACTCCCAGCAGGTCACGCACCGTATTCGCATATTCGTTCCGATTGAGTCGCCGCAGAACGACTCGCCCCTGGGACGCGCGGCGAGCATCCTCGGCCCGTGCAACACGTCCCTTGATCCAGTCAGCAAGTGCTTCGACGTCCTGAGCCGATGGTCGCGGACGCTTCGCTGGCGGCATGTTGCCCGACTCGACCTGCTCCAGCACAGCCAGCCATCGCTGCCGAATGTCCTTGTCGGAAAAGTCCCGAGAGAGGTCGATTAGCTGGACGTCTCCCTTGGGCTTGAGTCCGCCGTGACACGCCTGACAATGCTTCGCGAAGAACCGTTGCGGAAGATCGTTCGACGGATCGACGACTTTTCTTTCGATCTTCTGACCAGATGCCGGGGACGTCGATCCGAGCATCGCCAGCGTCGCGGAAATGATTCCCACGAAGAGCGAACTCATCGCGATGACTCGCTTGCTTCGCTGCCGATTGGTCACGCAGTCGTCATTCAGGCTCGTTGGCATTCACGGTTCCCCTTTCAGCAACGGGTCGTTCCCTTCGCAAAGTCTATCCTATCTGCGGCTGAGATTATCCGACATGATGCCGTGGCGAGGCAGGTCTATCATTGCCTTCAAAAGCCAGCGGCAGACCAATCTCAGTTCTCATGAGCCGTTAGAATTCGCCCAGCGTTGCGCCGTCGGAGCGTCTCATCAGATTTGTGAGGATGGTGGAATCGATATTTTCGGAAAGGAATCGAACCGTACCATCGCCGAGAACTACCTGGCATCCGCCAGTGTGCCAACTGCTGAATCCCGCAGTGACCGCGTCTGAATCACCAAGTGGCACTCCTCGAACGTCATGATTGATTCCGAAATACGGCAACGCCTTCCGGCCGCCGTCCGTGTCCAGGCCTTTGAGATTTCCAACTGGAGCCAGTGAACCTTCATTGGTTGCCCCCTCTTCAAAGCTGCGTTCGACAAGCCCTCCGGTTGAAGTCGCGACAATCGCCAGCGGACTCACGGCATTGACGTTCGGGGTGCCGGCCCAGTAGCTGTTGAAGTTGCCTTCGATTCTTCCGACTGGCCAGTCGCCTGCACCCATTGAACTTCTTCGCTCACCAGCAAGGATGACATTCGGCATCCCGTCTTTGACGTCGCGTATTCTGATCTTCGAATTCACACCGAGTATCCCCTGCAGGCATCGCGAGTCGACCAGTTCACTGGCTGAATCTTCCATCACCGAGAACGTCGCGGGGATTCCCACTCCGAAATTTCCGACGTAGTTGGTCGGCCCGAGCAACGGGACCCAGCGCGATTTTACCTGGTCGTCTCCCTTGTCTGATGGGCAGCGCGTGGCAGTCAGAATCGTTGCTGCGAGTTCGGGGTTGTCACTTTGCTGGTCCGCCAGTTTCAGTTTCGAGTTGAACTTCTTGTAAAGCGGAGCCTGGTCGAAATACGGCAGAATCTGAAACTGCCAGCCGAAACCTGATGACTGGCCTTTCGTTTCTGACGCGATCCAACCCGGTGGGAACGTCTTGTGGGCGTCGTGGTAGTTAAACAGTGCAAGCCCGATCTGCTTCAGGTTGTTCCTGCATCGCGACGTCCGGCCTCCACCGCAACCGACTTGCTGTTGAAGAACCATCGGGAGAATCAGCGCGGCAAGAACCAGGAGAACGACGATTGTGACGACGACATCCCGTGCGCTCAGTCCTCTTCGGTTTCTGTTGTGCATGGCTCGCTCCCTGTTCGGTTTTCGGCTCATCGGGTTACCGTTTTCCGGAATCACGCAAACGCGTGAGTTCGAATAGCCACCACGCCAATGCGTATCCGACGAACCGGCAAGACGAATTTCGAGGGATCTCTGAAGAAATCCTCGCCCGGATTCAGAGGCGATCAACCTGGGCCTTGCACGCGGGCAGCGGGACTTTGATCGAGAGTGGATGCAGCTCAAGTTGCCCGAGACTCGCGCGGCCGGCTCAGTGGTCGCCAGCTGGGTGCCATCAGCCAGCCGATGAAACTCACGCAAAGTCGCGAAGACGCAA
>JBLFXD010000501.1:0-5765 GCA_047611045.1 Planctomycetaceae bacterium
CGCCAAAGCCACCTGCTCCAATAGGCCGATCGAGTTCGTACCGGTCAATCAGCAGTTTAGGCAGGGAAAGTTTCTGGAGCTTCTCGGGATTTGAAAGCTCTGCCATCGCCGCCTGTTTCGCGCGATGGACCAGATCATCGCCAAGGCCCAGCTGGTTGACCGCCTCACGCTCGTCGATCGTTTCGTCGCTTTTCAACAGCCGCGCGAAGTGGCGCTCGAGAAGTACTTCTGCGGCGGCAGACTGGAGATCGTCGGGAGCCTGAGCGATCAGGTCGGCAACCGCGTCCAGACCTGTATGGGGATTCTGGTTGAACCTGTTGCAGATCTGGTCAATCAGTCTTTGAGCATCCGCAGATAGAGAATCATCAGGTTGTGTCATGCGAGGTCTCACTCGTCAGTTGGTGGTTGGTCTTCGACGAAACGTCGACGCAGTGGTGCGATGATGGAATTTCGGACCCGGCGACCGACAGCGTCGCGACTGAGGCCCAACTCGCGCCCGATCTCTTCCTGCGGTAGTCCGGCCAGAGTCATCAGCAGGATTCGCTGACGTTCCGAACCAGGCTCGAAAACGCCCAGCATCTGGTCAACCAGCTCGGCGATGTCTTCCTGTTGAGGCTCCGACGGCTCGCCGAAACCTCGATGCTGCACATTCAACGGCGAAGAGTTGTCCGAATCTCCGACCTGACTGGCCGCGTGGACTCGTCCGCCGCCGCGTTTTTTCCGGGTGTTGTGTCGGTGCTGGTCAACCCACTTTTCGTGAAGCATCGTGAACAACCGCCCGCGCAATTGCTCGATCGTGAAGACGTCTGCGAGTTCCTTGTCGGGCTGCGCGAGAATCTGAGCCGCAACGCCCTGGACGAGATCGGATTCGCCGTTGACTCCGCCATCGGGAGAGCCGCCTTGACGACGATGAACCGCTCGGGCAAACGCCACCATGTCCGTCCGGATTCGGTTGTTCAATTCGGCCATCGCTTTCTGATCGCCATGCCGCGCGTCGGACAGAAGACGCTCGGATAAACCATGCGAATGCTCGGATGGTGAATTGTTCATCTCTGTAGTGTCTCCGGAAATCTGCCTGACGGGAATCGAGGAGGCTGTGATTGGAAGAAAATTGGCCGCAGATGGACGCTGATAAACGCAGATGCTTCGGATGAAGATGGCCAGGGATTTGAGGTTCGCGGTAATCGGAAAACCAGAGTTGTTGGAGACTCGAATGTCTGAGTTTGCCACCTCGGAAGCATCTGCGTTTATCAGCGAGTATCTACGGCCGATTCAATACGTGAAAAATCAGTCGGCGAGCTGTTCGTGGCACAAGGCGAACGCGGCTTCTCGCGAGTCGACGACATGACAAAGTCTGGTCAGATTCGACACCGAAACCAGACCGCTCAGGTCGCCAGCCAGCACCAGGCAGCGACCATCTCTCAACAGCCGAGCTGCCGACGCGTGCAACACTCCAAGAAGCAGACCGCCCGGACGCGAGACTCGCGTCACGTCGACAATGACAAACCGCACCGTAGATGGCGATTCTGACTTCAGCCGGCTCCGCAGCCATTCCAGTCGCTCGGGATAAGCTGCCGAGTACTCGGCAAACGGCAGTGAAACCAGTTCCACTTTTTCGCGAAAGGACTCGGCTTTGTCGTTCGAGTGTAAATCTGGTGATGGCACACATGGTCCATCGGAAACTGTTCCACAAGGCCCGCCGTCATCGGCCCACCGCATCCTGGCAATTGAAGAATCGGTCGATCCACAAGGTCGGTGACCGACCGAAGTGTCAGAGGCGGAATCGCTGGGGCAGCAAAGTGTTGACATCAGAGAACTCCTGCAGAATGAGGGAAGACTTAGTCGTCGGCTCGGGAATTCGAGTCGACGTCATGGGAAGTCCGTCAGAAGCAGTCGTCTCTGTGCGGGAGAATGTGAGAATCTTCAAAATTCGATCGAAATCATCGACCGACCAGAACTCACGAGTCGGCTCGTGCAGAACGTGCTGAACAATGGCGAAGAGGGTTCGTCAGTCAGGCACTTTCGCCCATTGTTTTTCGAGGCGGACTTCGGAGACGGGGATTGCGGTTCGAAGTTCCTGAGCGAATAGCGAGACGCGGTATTCTTCGAGCATCCAGCGGTAGTGCTCAAGTTCCGGGTCGTAGACGTCGCGTTCGCGATGTTCTTCCGCGCGGTACTGGTACAGGCCGACCAGGTCTTCGATCGTCTGCTGAGCACGGCTGTCTTTCTGGGCTCCGCTTTTCGGCAGCTTCTGGAGTCGGACGATGGCTGCTTCGAAGTAGCGTGGGTACTGCCTCAACCATCCCCACGCGGCGGCGGTCAGGAATCCCGGTTGGGTCAATGCGGCGATCTGTTTTTTGACATCGTCCGCCGCGTACTTCCAGTGCGGAGAATTTGTGGCGTTGATTGTTTTTCTGAGCGTCGCGTACCCCGACATGATCGCCCCAACCAGGGCGGTGACATCCTGCGTCGCGACGGGTATCAGGCTCTTTGCTTTTTTGAGTCGTTGCTGGAATTCGGCCTCGGTGCGCGGGTACGGGCCTTTCTCAGGAAACAACGCTCGGTCAACGATCAGGTCGCCAAGGTTCTGCTGAAACACGACGGCCCCGCCCATCGCGGCGCTCAGCATGACCCACTCATTCATCCTCGGAAGGTTGTCGACCTGAACTTTGACGAATCGTGCCAGAGCGATCGCGGTCAGACGACGGATTCCCGCTCGGGTTTCCAAAGCTGATCGAGCCGGCAGGTCTCGCAGCCGCAGCGCGACAGAGTCTCCATCGTCGATCAGCGTTGGGTATCCCTTCAACGAAATTGAACCTCGCTGCACGGTTACGTGAGCTGGCAACTCGCCGAAGTCCCACGACTTCAGTCCGTCGCGTTGCCAGCGGTCGTCGTCGATTTTCGAAAAGCTTGTCGATGCCTGACTGCCAATCTGCTGACGGATGCTCTTCAGGTCGCGGCCGGTGGCGAGTGGCTCGCCCTCTTCGTTCACAATCCGCACGTTCATGCGCAGGTGATTCGGAAGTCGCTCCTGCTGAAAATCGGAAACGGCAACTGGTTCGCGAGCAATCTTGGTCAGCAGTCTCCCGACGGTTTGCTCGAAGTTGCCCTGTCCGAAGTCCAGTTTCGATGCGACCTGCTTCGCCGTCTCGGCGGCCGGGACAAACTGACGACGCAGCGACTTCGGCAACGATTTGATAAGCGCCGCAACTTTCTCTTCAACGAGGCCGGGGACCAGCCAGCCGAGCCGATTCTGATCGATCTGGTTGAACGCTTCCTGAGGCAGTTCGAGCGTGACGCCGTCTTCGGGCGAGCCCGGTTCCAGGTGATAGTCGATCGGCAATTGAAGCTGGCCGATTTTGACTGCGTCGGGGAACTCCTGCCCGGTGACTTCCTCTGTGCCTGTTCTGCGAAGATCGACCTTCTGCATGTTGAGCAGCCCGCGACGATTCTTCTCAGCCTGGCGCAGCCAGCGTTTCAAGTGGTGGATGTCGGCGACTTCTCGCGGGATTCGCTTGTCGTAAAACTCGAAACGTTCATCGTCGTCCACGACAAGGTCGAAGCGTCGCGTCCGAGTCTGCAGCCCTTCCAGTTCTTCCATCAGCCGAGCGTTGTGACGCAGAAACGGAAGTTCCATTTCGAGATGCCCTTCGACAAGACCTTCTCGAATCATCATCTCCCGAGACAGCTCCGGATCGACTTTGGCATACCGAGTGCGACGGCGAGGAACGACTGGAATACCGAACAGAGTTACTTTTTCGAAGGCCATCGCCGAGCCGGCCTGGCTGTCCCATTCAGGATCGCTGTACGTTCTTTTCATCAAGTGGCCGGCAATCGGCTCGATCCATTCCGGCTTGATGCGGGCAACCGTGCGGACATACCGCTTGGTCGTTTCGACCAGCTCCGCCGCGACGATCCACTTGGGTTTCTCCTTGAACAGTCCCGAGCCCGGCCAGATCGTCACCTTCTGACTGCCTGCAGCGGTGTATTCGTGCCGGTCGGTCAGTAGTGCGATGCTCGCCAGAAATCCCGTCAGCAGTGCCCGATGGATGGCGTCGAAGTTGTCCTGCCGTTTTGTTGGCTTGAGCCCGACTTCCGCGACCAGGTCGCTGAGTTGGTGGTGAATGTCGACCCACTCGCGCATCCGGTTATAAGAAAGAAAGTTCTGCTGGCACGCTTTGCGGAGCTGACCCCGCGACGCTCCGCTTCGCACCTTGTGGTAAAAGTCCCACAGTTTCAGATAACTCATGAAGTCAGAGTTCGTGTCCTGAAACTTTGCGTGAGCTTCGTCGGCCGCCTGCTGTTTATCGATCGGCCGATCTCGCGGATCCTGCAACTCCAGACCGGCGGCAATGATCAACACTTCGTGTAGGCAGTTTTCTTCGTGCCCGGCCAGGATCAGCCGACCGACTCGCGGATCGACCGGCAGTCGACTGAGCTGCCGACCGACTTCGGTGATCTGATTCTTCTCGTCGATCGCTCCGAGTTCGTACAGGCTGCGATACCCGTCGGTGATCGTTCCCGTCCGAGGCGGCTCGAGAAACGGGAAATCTTCCAGCGGCCCCATTCGCAACGCGGTTGTTTGCAGAATGACGGATGCCAGATTCGTGCGTTGAATTTCCGGAGCGGTGTAAGCGTCCCGGCCTTTGTAATCGTCTTCCGAATAAAGCCGGATGCAGATGCCCGGCCCGATTCGTCCGCAACGACCGGCTCGCTGATTGGCTGACGCCTGTGACACCGGCTCGACAGGAAGACGCTGCATTCGCGACCGCGCGGAGTAACGACTAATCCTGGCCGTGCCCGAATCGATGACGTAGTGGATGCCGGGGACCGTGAGCGACGACTCGGCAACGTTTGTGGCAATCACGATGCGACGATGCGGCTGCGTTTGAAAGATGCGGCTTTGCTCTTTGGTCGACAGCCGAGCGTACAGCGGCAGGATGTCAGTCTTCTGACCTTTGGAAATTCGGCCAAGCAATCGGCCTCGCAGTGACTTTGCCGTTTCGTGAATGTCTCGTTCGGTCGGCATAAAAATCAGAATGTCGCCCGGCCCTTCGAGCATCAGTTCGTCGACCGCGTCCAGCACCGCCGCCTGCATGTCCGCTTCGGACCGGCGACGATTGCTCTGTGCGCTGCCCTGCTTCTGAGCCTGCTCTTCGTTCTTTGCGTCGGGGTCGAACGGTGGGCGATAGCGCATCTCGACCGGGTAGGTCCGCCCCGTAACTTCGATCACCGGTGCGGGCTGGTCGCCTCGACCAAAGTGTTCGGCAAACCGTTTGGCGTCGATCGTGGCCGATGTGATGATGACTTTCAAATCCGGGCGCCGTGGCAGAATCTGTTTCAGCCGACCGAGCAGGAAGTCAATGTTCAGCGACCGCTCGTGAGCTTCGTCGATGATGATCGTGTCGTACTGCTCGAAGAAGCGGTCGCCCTGCGATTCGGCCAGCAGGATGCCGTCGGTCATCAGTTTGACGTAAGTGTTCGGGCTGGTCGTGTCGGTGAATCGAATTTTGAATCCGACCGCGTTACCGATGGGTGAGCCGACTTCTTCAGAGACTCTTGCCGCGACCGATCGAGCAGCGATTCGTCTTGGCTGTGTGTGGCCGATCGTTCCGGCGACGCCTCGGCCCATCCCCAGACAGATCAGTGGAAGTTGCGTCGACTTTCCAGAGCCCGTTTCGCCGCACAGGATGACGACCTGATTCTTCTCGATGGCCTGCGCGATTTCGTCGCGACGAGCGCTGACGGGAAGTTCGGCGTTCAGT
>JBLFXD010000502.1:0-5760 GCA_047611045.1 Planctomycetaceae bacterium
ACTTTGTTCTGAACCGAAAACCTGGACTCGCTCATGGGGCGACCTTTCAGATAGTCAAATCGATCGTCAGATTCGTGGACACCGCCACTCGGAACCCACACTCGGGCACCATCGTAGGCAGAATCGTCGCAAAAGTGACTCCATCAGCACGAACACGGCCGGTCACGATGTCAGACCGCTGACGCCGGACGAAGAGTCGGGCCAACAAGGGTCGGCGTTGTCAGACCGTTGCCGTTCCCCTGTTTCCAGCGTAATCAGCCTGACCTGAACGTCCTGACTGAAGTAGTGGCATCGTCAGAGTTTCCGGCGCTTGAATCGGCCTGTTGTGCTGCCTACATTGGCGACCTCTCGGTGAATGGGCCATTGATTCATCGAAAAGTTCCGGCGACTCGACGCAGGCGAGCCTGTCTTCGATAACGGGCGGCGGAGTTTCTCACTTCTTCACACTGCACTCCCTTTCCGGAAAATGCGGATCGGGGTCAGAAATTTGTAAACGGTTCACGGAAATCGGGCGTATGCCCGGCAATGTTGTCTGTAGTCTGGCTAACTTCATAATTTCAGTTTTATTTTTTCGCTGAATCTCCGGAAGCCAGCCTTCGGCGACGCATTTCCTCAGGCCGTTTCGGCTTCATTCTGTTGGCTGCGAACAGCAGCACAACTTTGTGTTCTCATTCCATACGTCAATTGAGCAGGGCAGGACCAGCTGATGAGCGACGAGCCAGTAATTCAGATTCGAAATCTCACAAAGACATACCGAGACTTCTGGGGCCGCAAGAAGGTCCAGGCACTTAATTCGCTGAGTCTTGAAGTGAACAAAGGCGAAGTTTTCGGCCTGCTGGGACCAAACGGTTCGGGCAAAACGACAACGATGAAGCTTCTGCTCGGGCTGCTCTTCCCGACCGAAGGCGAGATTTCGATTCTCGGCAAGTCGGCATCCGACGTCTCGAAGAACGAACGAATCGGGTATCTCCCGGAAGAGTCGTACCTCTACCGCTTCCTGAATGCAGAGGAAACGCTCGACTTTTATGGTCGCCTTTTTGATATCACTCCGGAAGTACGTAAGCAGCGTACGAATGAGTTGATCGAAATGGTCGGCCTGCAACACGCTCGACGTCGACAGTTGAAGGAGTATTCCAAAGGGATGACGCGGCGAATTGGTCTCGCCCAGGCGCTGATCAATGATCCGGACCTGGTTCTGCTTGACGAACCAACCAGCGGTCTGGACCCCGAAGGCTCGCAGGATATGAAGAGGTTGATTGAAAGCCTCCGCGATCGCGGGAAGACTGTCGTGATGTGCAGCCACCTGCTGTCCGACGTCCAGGACGTCTGCGACCGCATCGCCATTCTCTACGGCGGTGAACTGAAAGAACTCGGTCGCGTGGAAGACCTCCTGAAAGAGCAGCACGAAACTCAGCTGGTCACCTCGCACCTCGATGACGCGGCGGTTGATGAAATCAAAGCGGTGCTCGACAAACACGGAGCGTCGCTGAAGACGTGCGGTCATCCAACGAGCAGTCTTGAAGACCTCTTCATGAAGACCGTTCAGCGAAGTAAGGACCGCCCCGGCCAACGTTACGTCCCGGCCGCCGAGTCTCAATCGTCAACGGCCGAATCTGAGACAGCGGACTCTGGTTCCTGAGCAACGCTGGGGTGTTGACGTCATTGCCAACTTTGAGTTGGCAGAAACCCGATTCAACATCGGTTATGACGTGCCGCCTCAGCGAGATCGACACTCAACGAACCCGTTCCCGTAACTCAACTGACAACGATGCCGGTGGCAGCGTTAATCGCTTCTGGCTGTTGCAGCCTTCGGAATAAAGCCCATGAGTTTACAACCTGTAGATTTTGAACTGCTATTCGGCATCACCCAATGGGCGATTGTCTTTCACTCGTTCGTTGTACTGTTTCTATTCGTTGCTCTCGTAACATCGCTACCGGTATATGGTGTGGCGGGACCGCTACGGGTCCTTTCGGGATTTCGACGCGGCTTGAAGGAGTTCATGACTCCATCACCTCGCCGCATTTACGCGATTGCGACGCTGACATTCAAAGAGTCCATTCGCAAAAAGGCGCTACTCGTCTTCGTCGTTTTTGCAGTTCTCTTCATGTTTGCCAGTTGGTTTATGGCCAGCCCGTCAGACCGGCCGGAGATGCAGGTCAAAAACTTCGTTGCGTTTGTCTTTATCGCGATGAACTGGCTGGTCCTGCCCGTTGTCCTGCTGTTGTCGTGCTGGGGTCTGCCAGAAGACATCCGCATTCGCTCACTACACACTGTCGTTACCAAACCTGTTCGTCGAAACGAAGTTGTGCTGGGCAGAATGCTCGGATTCGCCAGCGTCGGGACGATGATTCTGGTCATCATGTCGGCGGTCGGCTATGTCTGGATCCAGCGTCAAGTCTCGGACAACGTCGAGCTGTTCTGCCGCGTTCCCGTCTACGCGATAGGTGGGCCGGAGGGAGTTAAGTTTCTTGACCGATCCGGAAATCCAGGGTCCGGCCTCAACGTCGGCGATGTGAACGAGACTCGAAGTTTCATCGAAGGCGGTACTCGTGCCTCTGGGGTCTGGACCTTCCCATTGGACGAGCAGGCTGACACTCTCAAATTCGAAAGCCGATTCGAAGCTTTCCGGACCCATAAAGGCGACATGAATCGCTCAATTCGAGTCCGATATGTGCTCGTCAATGAAGAAAAGTCTCTCCGAGTCCCGTTGCCAACATTCGAAGTCAACGAGTTCGGCACCAATGAAATGGATGTTGCCCGCAAGCAAATCTGGACGGACGAGCAGACTCTGGAAAAGAAAGAACTGGACGTCTACAGCGACCTCGCGGTCCCCTCTGAGGACGGCGCTTTCGGCTCGCTGATGGTCCATGTTCAATGCCTGGACCGAGGTCAGTATCTCGGCGTTTCCCGTGGCGACTTTTTCATTCGCCTCCCGGATCGCTCCTTCACAACAGGCTACATCAAGGCCGTGATTGGCGTGTGGCTGAAAGTGCTGATCATTGCGATGTTCAGCGTGGCTGCCAGTACGTTTGTCAAATTCCCTGTGGCTACGCTACTGAGTGGGTCCGTCATCATTGTTGGCGTAGTCGCACGTAATTTTCTCGACAAGATCCTTTCAGGAACGCAGGCAGGCGGTGGCGCTACAGAATCGGTATACCGCCTGCTGACTCACATGAACGATACGAGCTCACTCCCCGACAATCCGTTGACGTCATCGATCCTGTTGTTCGACCACGGCCTCCAGCACCTGCTGTGGATGGTCAGGTTTATCATTCCTGATCTGAGGTCATTTGGAATGTCGGACTGGGTCGCCCGTGGTTTCGACGTTCCCTGGGGCGGAGTCATGCTTCCATCACTCGCCATCACTGTCGGCTACTTTTTGCCGTGCGTTCTTCTCGGATATTTCTCACTCTCTTTGCGTGAACTGGAAGCAAAATGAACAATCTCACATCGCGACAACAGAAAATCGTGTGTGTTGTGGGGATACTCGTGCTGCTGGTCCCAATCGTCATTCTTGGGATGCCAGCTGGCGATCAGGCGGAAGCATCCGGCGGAGTGCTGGCTCGCTTGCGTAGCGAATACGATCTCGGCGAAAGCGATCTGGGCCAGATCGATCCAACCAGCGCGACGATGAACCTCGTGTTGCTCGGGCTTCGAGGTGTCGCCGTCAACATGCTCCGCATGGACCTTGACCACTACAAAGAAACAAAGAACTGGGCTGAGCTAAGAGCCACCACGGACGCGGTGATCACTCTGCAGCCTCACTACATCGAGGTCTGGCGATTCCTTTCGTGGAACATGGCCTACAACGTTTCCGCTGAGTGGGATGCCGTTCCGGACCGCTACTACTGGGTGAAAGAGGGGGGCAAGTTCTCTCAGGAAGGGACGCGTCGCAACGCTGAGATCCCTGAACTTTACTGGGAAACAGGTCGAATCTGGGGCCAGAAAGTCGGACGTAGCGACGAGTGGAAATACTTCCGAAAATACTTCGTCAGCGATCCCAACGCAGAACTGTTTGGCGGCGGCGTGGATGTCGAGGTCAATCCCGAACAAAAGGACAACTACCTGGTCGCCAAAGACTGGTACACAAAAGCCAACGAGTCAGAGGACGATAAGGTCCAACACATTATGATGCGGGCGCTATTCCGCTCTTACCCGACAAGATCGCAGCTCGACTTCGCAGACGCTCTGCAAAGGGAAGGAAAGTTTGACAGCAGAACCGTTCAGGCCTGGGAGCAGGGATTCACTGAATGGACTGAGACATACGGAAAAATGCCATTCAAAGCCCCCGATTGTGTACTTTATATGGAGGCCGATGAAGACGACGTTCGCCAGATGGCTGAAGACAACGACGTCGATGAGAGTATCGTCCACCGATGGCTCAGGCACTATCAGCACACGACAAACTATCGCTACTGGCGAAGTCGGTCTCACTCAGAAGCGCAGCCGGAAACCGGCGAAGCACACAAACTCATTTACGAGGGCGAGCAGCTCTATAAGCAGGGTGAGCTTGGAAAAGCATTGCCAATGCTGCAAAAAGGCATGGGGCTTTACGCAACGATCATCGACAAGCACCCCGAACTGGCCAGCGAAGACCTGACCGCAGAAGAAGGTATGTGGGCCGTTCTGCTCTGGCAGAAGATTCTCGAGCTGCAACAAACACCGATTCCCGAGACCTTCGTTCTCAAGCCTCTGTGGGAACGTCACCAGGGATTGCTTCCCGAGTTGGAGGAACGGTTTAACCGACTCGGACTTTGACTCACCGTGGGCTGAACGAGCGTTGCATATCCAGCGAGGTCTTTCCTCATTTGCCTGAACAAGGGTCGGACGGTCGACCGTGAATGACCGGAATTCTCGTCTTACGCCGTGTCATGCTCTTAGCTTCCTCAGCTCCAGCTGGCCAAAGCCGACCGGCTGCGCTTTACGTTGGTAAATGCACAACTGTTTGCCATTGCTCGACGGACTGCTGTGTCGCAGATGTCTTTGGTGAGCGGGCGGATGGTCCTCTGACTTGTCACAGCTCCGCTGCGATATCACATTCTCTCGATATGTCACACGTCTACGGTCATTGACATTGAGGGCGGAGCCAATCGCTACTTTCTAAGGGAATCTGGAATCTTCAGCGGAGCATGCGCGATCGAATCCGAAACCCAATCGGAAACGCATGAGCCAATTCAGAAAGCGACTATGTCCGGCGATACTGATTCTGCACAGGCAGCCACAGAGACACTGAACCAAATGGGTGCCAGAGTTGTTGAAGACCGTGGCAAAGTCCTGCTCATCGATCTGGCCGAAGCGCCGATTGGTGATGACGATCTCAGCATTCTCTGTAATTACCCTTACCTGAGAAGCCTCACGCTGGCTGACACCGACATCACTGACGCCGGTCTTCAGCATCTCGCCGAATTAACGTCGCTTGAAACTTTGGACCTGTCCACAACTCAGGTGACAACCGCCGGCCTGGCGTGCCTGACAAAGCTTCAAAAGCTCGACATGCTGATCCTCGGTGGCTGCAAAGTCAGCGATAGCGGACTGTCGGTCCTCAAAGAGTTGTCGTCGCTGAGGATGTTAATCCTTTCGGATACGGACATTACCGACGCCAGCCTCGCCGAACTGGCCGAACTCACTCAGCTCCGAAATCTCAACGTCGACTACACCGACATTACGGACAGTGGGCTTCCTCATCTCGCGGCAATGCCTGAACTTGAGTTACTCGGACTCGTCTTCTGCAAACGCGTCACCGACGAAGGAATTCAGCA
>JBLFXD010000503.1:0-5757 GCA_047611045.1 Planctomycetaceae bacterium
TGGACGATGCCGCCGTTGAATTCCCGGTAGAAGCGGGCGAGCCGGAATTTGAAAAAATGGACGTCAAGGCCTACGCACTAATTGTGGGTCTTGCGTGGGCTCCTCCGGAAGGTAGCAAGAATTATGACTCACCGAACTTTGCAATCTTGCGGCGTCTTGCCGAGCAGCTCGAAGATCAGATTCGCGGCGTGTCGGGAACAGAGTTGATCGACACGTTCGGCGATCCAGACGAGCAACTGCTTGTTGAGATCCGCCAAGCAGAAGCGACGGCGATTGGTCTGAGCGTTCAGGATGTCGCTAGGCAGCTCAGCGAAAGTGATGCGCGACTTTCCGCTGGTCAGCTTCGAGGCGGAAGCGATCTGCTGCTGGAAGTGAGCGGCGAATTGGACTCGATTGCCAGGATCAGCCGAACGCCAATTCAGTTTGGAACCGACGGTCGCTTCGTTCGGCTGGCCGATATCGCGACGGTACAGCGAGGAATCACCGAGCCGCCGTCGAGCCTCGCTGTCGTTGATGGAAAACCAGCGGTGGTTCTGGGAGTGATGGTCCGTTCGACCGAACGACTGGATCACTGGTTCGGCCGAGTGAGCCCGGTGCTCGACGAATTCTCCGATCACCTGCCGAGTGGCGTCGTGCTCGACCGAATGTTCGAACAGAGCCGCTACGTTGATACTCGTTTGGCGGCGCTCCTCGGGAACCTGCTGCTCGGTGGAATTGCCGTTCTTCTCGTCATCCTGGTCATGATGGGTTGGCGTAGCGCCTTGGTCGTTGGTGCAGCGCTGCCGCTTTCGGCATTCATCGTGCTGAGCGGTTTGCGACTTCTCGACGTCCCAATTCATCAAATGTCGGTGACGGGTCTGATCGTTGCGTTGGGCCTGCTGATCGATAATGCCATTGTGATTGTCGACGAGGTGACCGAACGATTGAGAAGCGGGATGTCGCCTTCAGAAGCAGTCAGTCGAAGTGTTTCGCATCTTGCCGTCCCGCTTCTGGGGTCGACCCTCACGACCGCATTCTCCTTCGCGCCGATTGCTCTGATGCCGGGCCCCGCCGGCGAGTTTGTCGGATCGATCGCCGTCAGCGTCATTCTTGCGATCTTCAGCTCGCTGCTGCTTGCGTTGACCGTGGTGCCAGCACTGGGGGCATGGGGACGTCGTGTTGAAGAATCGGTCGCGGCGTCTCGCTGGTGGAATGACGGCGTGCGGTCGGCTGGCCTGACTCGCTGGTACGAAGGTGTGCTCGACGGAATGTTTCGTCGGCCGCTGCTTGGCATTGCCGTCGGTGTTGTGTTGCCGGTGCTCGGCTTCAGTCTGTTCGGAAATCTGTCTGAGCAGTTCTTTCCACCGGCTGACCGAGACCAGTTTCAGATCGAATTGGAACTGCCGGCGTCCGCATCCCTGGCCGAGACAATGCGAACGACCGAGAAGATTCGGGATGTTCTGCTTGAGTATAAAGACGTCAGGCATGTCGGCTGGTTTCTGGGAGAGAGTGCTCCGACGTTTTACTACAACCTTGTGCCGCGACGCCGAAACACGGCCAGCTACGCTCAGGCCTTCGTGCAGTTGGCGTCCGCACATCGCTCAAGAGAGCTGATTCACAAGTTGCAGCAGCGGCTGGATCACGACTTTTCATCATGCCGCGTTCTTGTTCGGCAGCTCGAACAGGGACCGCCATTCGATGCTCCGGTCGAAATTCGCGTCTTCGGGCCGGACCTCGACATGCTTCGCGATATTGGCGACGACCTGAGGCTTACGCTTTCTGAGACGCCGGACGTTATTCATTCCCGAACGGACCTCGGCGACTCGTCACTGAAGTTGGCGCTGCATGTCGACGAGGATCAGGCTCGGCTGGCAGGGCTGAGCAATGCGGCGATTGCCCGGCAACTAAACGCCGCTTTGGAAGGGACGACCGGGGGAGCGGTACTCGAAGGAACGGAAGAGCTGCCGGTTCAGGTCCGAGTTTCCAACGAAGTTCGATCCCGAATGGACGCCGTGGTTTCACTCGACCTGAACCCAAACGCTCAGGGAACAATGGCGGCGCACACCGTGCCGCTCACGGCGTTGAGCGAGATTGAGCTGCTGCCGGAAATCGCGACGATTCTTCATTACGACGGCCGGCGGATGAACGAAGTGCAGGCTTACGTGACGGCCGGAACGCTCCCTGCGGAAGTGTTGAGCGACTATCAACAGCGACTGGCCGATCGGGACTTCGCGCTTCCGCCCGGCTATTCGATGGAGCTTGGAGGCGAGGCTGCCGAGCGAAACAACGCCGTCGGAAATCTGATGGCAAACGTCGGCGTGCTCGGGGTTTTGATGGTGGCCACGCTGGTGCTCTCGTTCAACTCGTTTCGCATGGCGACGATTGTTGGAGTCGTTGCCGTTCTGTCCGTCGGCCCAGGCGTCGGGGCGTTGTCACTTTCGGGTTACCCGTTCGGCTTTATGGCAATCGTCGGATCGATGGGGCTGATCGGGGTCGCCATCAACGATGCGATCGTCGTTCTGGCCGCAATCCGAGAAGACACCGAAGCTCGCACCGGCGAGCCGACCGCCATCCGCGAAGTCGTCGTTCGTTCGACACGCCACGTTCTTGCAACATCCCTGACGACGATCGCAGGCTTTGCTCCGCTGATCCTCGGCGGCGGTGGCTTCTGGCCTCCGCTCGCCGTGTGCATCGCGGGCGGTGTCGGTGCGGCGACGATTCTTGCTCTGACGTTGACCCCCGCAATGTACATTTTGTTGATGTGTCCGAATTGTCCGATTCGGGCCGCAGAGAATCCGACGGCACGCAACGAGCGGTTGCCAGTCGGAGTTGAAGTCGCCGGAGTATTGGCGGTTAACGATTGATCGGGGCCGAAGTTGCTTCGGATTGGGTTGGTTCGCGATTGGCGGTTCATTGGTCTGTTGATGCCGAGCGGCGGGGCCAGCACAATCTCCGCCTCGCGTCTTTAACTGGTATGGTCACTAAAGCGTTTGCCCGGAGCACTCCGGAAAAACTCGCTCTCAGTAAGGCGTCTCAGCGTTCTCGGTGCAGCTTCTGTCGAGAAACTTTGCGAGACGAAAAGTAGAAACCGTGTCGAAAGCTGTCGTTCTGCTGAGCGGAGGTCTTGATTCTGCAACGATGCTGGCGATCGCTCGTTACGAAGGGTTCGAGCCGTGCGCGATCACGTTCCGGTACGGCCAGCGGCACGCTGTTGAGATCGAAGCAGCACGACGGCTCGTCAAGACAATGAACATCGCTGAGCACCTGGAAGTTGAGTTCGACCTGCGTGCGATGGGCGGCTCGGCGTTGACGTCGAGTATCGCGGTTCCGAAAGGCCGTTCGGCCGAGGAGATGCAGGACGGGATTCCGGTGACGTACGTGCCGGCTCGGAACACGATCTTCCTGTCGTTTGCTTTGGGCTATGCCGAGAGCCTGAAGGCAAACCACATTTTTGTCGGCGTCAACGCTCTCGATTATTCTGGATATCCCGACTGCCGACCCGAGTACATCCGGGCATTCGAAACGATGGCTCGGCTGGCGACAAAGTCCGGTGTGGAAAGCGATGAACCGCTCACGTTGCACACCCCGCTCATCGAAATGACAAAGTCGCAGATCATTAAACGTGGCTTGCAATTGAATGTCGACTACAGCCTGACATGCAGTTGCTACGACCCTGACGGGACCGGGCGCGCGTGCGGACACTGCGATGCCTGTTCGCTCCGTCTCGAAGGCTTCCGTGAGAATGGGATCGCAGATCCTGTGGCTTATCAGGAGTAACCCGTCGACGGACTGCTGCGGCAGCGGTTCTGCACTTCGGAATGTGCTACGGAAGCCGAGCAGTCTTGCAGAAGGCTACTGCGAAGCCGGAAGATTCAGGACGCAGCGGAAGCCGATGTTGGGGCTTCGTTCTGTCATGCGAACTCCGCGGCGGAACCATGCGGCCCAGGCGGGGCCGTCGCCTTTGACGACTCGTTCACCGGATTGCGATGCTCGTCGTGGGCCGGCCCAGTTGGTGCGGCGGGCGGTGTCCATGATCGCCAGGTCTTCGTGATTGGTCTCGCTGTAGAAGTCGAGCAGCCATTCCTGAGCATTGCCAGCCATGTCGAGCACGCCGTAGACACTTTTGTCGTCAGGGAACATTCCACAGGGATCGACCTGGCCGGCTTCACGAGGTTCGCTCCACAACGGTCGGCCGTTGCCCCACGGTGCGGCCAGACCCTTGCTGCCTCGCGCTGCCTTTTCCCATTGGCATTCCGTTGGCAGCTCGCGTCTTGTTGCCTGGGCATAAGCACGGGCCTCGACCCACGCGACGCCAACTGCGGGGAAGTCGGACGGGGCGTCGACGTTCGATGATTTCTCAACGACCTTGCCGACCTTGATGGACTCGCTGCGAAAATCAGAGTACTGGGCAACGTTGACTTCGAGCTTCGAAATGTAAAACGCACTCAACGAAACCGGCACTTCGGGAACGCAGTCGTCTGGTCCGTCTCCGGTTCCGACGACTGAGCTGCCCCCAGGCACAAATACCATTTCTGATTGATCTGCTTTGCAGACGATTCGTGATGGCCAGCCGTCGACGATTGGCGCCTCGGCAATGGCGGTGAATCCTTCCGGCAGCGAGCCGACGCTTGCTCCGGTACTTGCATTCGAGATTTGATCTGACGGGGCGTCTGTCTGAAACGTTGTTGACCCTGCACCGGGATCGATCGTCGCAACGAATCGGTCTTCCGGCCGCGATGGCGGGGCTTTGCCAGTCGTCAGGAAGTTGGGAAGCGGGGCAGCTGCGAAATCGAAAATGTC
The DNA here is from genome assembly GCA_047611045.1 of Planctomycetaceae bacterium. Classification (GTDB taxonomy): domain Bacteria; phylum Planctomycetota; class Planctomycetia; order Planctomycetales; family Planctomycetaceae; genus JABMPE01. The sequence goes on from JBLFXD010000503.1 coordinate 4,780, forward strand.
GTTCGGGTCAACTCCGGATAGGTCGACGCTGTCGTCGACCTTTACTTCGACTCGTTGGGCAAAACCCACGGGCCCCGAATTCGCCGCTGGACGATCGGTTTCAACCGCCTGAGGCACAGGGGCTGGAGTGCTGCCGCCACAGCCTGTCAGCAGTAAGCTGACTAGAACGGCTGAGCAGATTTCGCCGACCGCTCCACGAGTTGTGGGTCGGTACGCAAAGAAGCCTCGACGGCATTTGCCAGTCGAGGCTCCCATTGAATCGTGGTCACGTTTCGACATGAACTCCGCTCCGAAAAGAAACGGCTCGATTACGAGCAATCTTATCCGGGCATCGTTGCTTGTCGCACAGCCGCTCCGGACACTGACGCAGAACGACAGTATGCCGACTTCGGCCACAAACTGCACACTCTCAATTTAAGAAAGTGAGGGTGCGTCAGTTAGACGTTGTTACTCTTCAGTCTTCTTCGCGGTACGACGTTCTGCAAGGCGGGTTGCCTTACCGACTCGGTCACGCAGATAGAACAGCTTGGCTCGGCGGACGACGCCGTGTCGTTTCACTTCGAGCTTGGCGATCTTTGGTGAATGAACCGGGAAAATTCGCTCAACACCTTCACCGGCGACGAGTCGCCGAACGGTGAAGGTCGCAGTGACTCCGTTTCCTCGACGATGAGCGATCACGATTCCAGAGAAAGTCTGGATTCGCTCTTTGTTGCCTTCCTGGATACGGCAGTGAACGTCGACTGTGTCGCCGATTTCGAACGAGAGTGCGTCTTCTCGAAGACTGCCTTGTTCGATGATGTCAAAAGCTTCGTTTCGCATGATTCCAACCCTTTATCTGGCGGCAGAGGTGCGGTCCGGATTCCGAAAAGCACGTGCCCTCTCGTTCTGAGATGTTTCTGTCGGTGGTTGCCGACTGAGCCGGGATGCTGCAGCCATGTGGCTCCAGCAGAATTTCTGAATGTAGGGTGGCTGCTTGCA
>JBLFXD010000504.1:0-5746 GCA_047611045.1 Planctomycetaceae bacterium
AACCTGAAACAGGTCGAAGGCATCGCTGCACTGGTCCAGTGCCTGGTGGTTGCGATTTCCGAAGAGGTCGAGCAAGGCACCTACCAGCTCGACTACCACCCGATGATGGTTCAGCAGAACAAGTGGCGAGCAACTCGCTTCGGAGCCGACGCCCGCCTGGTCCTCGGTCAGTCTTACGAGCAGGCATCGCTGGCCGAAACCGTGGCAAAGCTCGTCACACGGCTGGAAGAACACGCCGTGAAACTCGGCTGCCTCGACGAGTTGCGATCGGTCGTCAACATCCCCGCCGCAACGGGCGCTCAGCAACAGCTCGACATCTTCGAGCAGACTGGATCAAAGCAGGAAGTCGTCCGGCAAATGATCGAAAACAACCATTGGAGCCGGGATTAACGTAGGGCCGGTTCCAACCGGACAGTTGCCGTAGTGTGTGACCAGCGGAGTGAATTCAAAAAAGTGGTGTGCCGGCGCGGGCGACTTTCGTGTTACCAGACCGGGATCAGACTCGCAGGATCTCCGCGCCGACACACCGAGATTGGTCAATCGGCCCGCTTGTCATACCCTACGAAATACTCGCACGTCGCTACGCGTTTCCTTTCCGTGAATTCACGAATTCACTCAGTCGGATCATCTAACGACAGCTATGGAAGGGCGTTCAATGCGGCCACAAAGCGACCTTTATTAAACGGCTGTTTTTCACGGGCGCAGTCATTCATCTCGAATAGAATAACATGGCTGATCAGCCTCATTGTTTTGTCGTGGCCGTGCCCGTCGGCGATCAGACGATCAATAAGTCTGTTTGGTTTCAGGCGGATCGCCATCCCGCATTTGATTTTCAACGACTTCGGATAATGCCGCGCGAACGGCTTCGGGGTTGGGCTCTGACATGATTCCTACCAGGAGTTAATTTCAGATTGATCAGGCAACGACGAACCGATCAGATATCGGACTCAACGCGCTGGGCGTCGATCGCGGCGTCGATGATTTCAGTGAACTCGCTGGCCGGAACGTCTTTGCCGGTGATTGACTTAATCTGAGCGGACAGCAGGTCGGCGTAAACCAGCTTCGGCTCGACGACCTTTGCTCCTCGGCCTCTGGCCTCGGCGGTGAAAACGCTGTCGAACGGCGCTTCCGTCGCATCGCAAACGGTCATGCGAGGTTCCAGATACGACGGGTTGAATTCAGTTTTGCTTGATCCGGCAGTAAGCCCCGGCTCGGCGAATACGACGACGTCGGCCAGTGTGTTGTACAGATGCTGAAACGGCACGAAGCGAACATCAAACTGCGTCGCGAGGTTCTGTGCTTCTTTGTCGTCCGGAGCCGTGATGCTGACCAGGCCTTTGCGTTTGCCGATGCCGTAAACCATCGAGCGTGCGAAGCTTCCTGATCCGACCACCAGAACGTTTTGCTTGTCGAGCGGCCGCTTGTCGTTGCCCGATCCGGAAACCGTCTGCTCGATCATCTTGACGGCGCTCCTCCACCCGGCGTTCCAGGCCTGCCAGCTATCCTTCTTGTGAAGCAGCAGGTCCGAATACTGACTGATCCTTGCGGACTCTTCCAGCTCGTCGGCAAGCGCCACCATTTGATCGCCAATGTGAGCGCTGGTCACGACCGCGTTAATTTTCAGTGAATCCAGAATCGTCTTGAGCCGACCGAAATCGTGGCTCATTAGCGGTAGACTGCGAGCGTTCAGCTTGAGCCTGCGGAAGACTCGGTTGAAACATTGCGTCGTGACGATTTCCGACCCGCCCATTCCGACGACACCGATAAACATCGTGGTCTTATCGATCTTTCGCCAGCCGTAGATTTCGTCGAGTTCCAGCACGGTGGTCTGATCGTCGAAGGCTTCCATTCCCTTTTCCAGAGCCGCGTAAATCCACGGTGAACCATACTTTCGGCCGAGCAGCGAGAACGTCACGCCCGCCTTCCCTAGACCCAATCCGACCGCCGGCATCTCGCGTTTCTTCGCGACGGCCGCGAGCAATGGCCAGGCTGCTTCTAGCGTCGGAGTAGGCCAGGTGAATTTGACGATGTCTCCGTTGAGCTGTTTGGCTTCGGTGAAAATCTCCTCGATGTCTTCCTTCGAGTACGCATCTTTCAGGCTGGTGTACGCGATGACCCGCTTCGTCTCGCCAAACCGAGGGATGCTCTGCGCCGCTTCGTAGTCGAGTTCGATGTACGCGGGCGAGGCCACAATCGCCTGGCGAAGAATTCCGAGCCGCTGCTCATCGGTCCCTTCGAACTGTCCGCCATCACGTTTCCGGCGGCACGAAACCATGACCGGCTTCTCGCAGCCGGAAATCAGGTCGCCGACGTCTGGTTCTTTAACAAGCCGGTCCAGGCACAGCTCGACAACGTCGCACTGACGAGCCGCGTTGAGAATATCTACTTTGGCAAACGTACGAGACGCCGGAGTTACGGAAATGCAGATCATGAGATGTGGCCTTCAAAGTCAGTCGTTCAGGCACGCGAAAAACGAAGAATGAAATCAATCAACGGCCTGACCCGCGAGCCCGCTCCGTCCGAAATGGTACGAGCCGAGTCACGTTCGAAGTGCAGACAATAAACGTTCTCCCGTCGACTGTCACTTTTCCGACCGCATTTCCTCGCCCTACACCTCAACTTTGGCAACAGCCTCGACAATGGCGGTCGAGGGTTTTCTGCCCGAGGGCGATCGGTTATCAACACTTCAGTCAGCGTTTATCTGAAGCATCACACAGGAGCCTGTCCGAGAATGACATTTCAGTGAGCGGCACGGCGCTAGCCGCCGGTTTCGTCCAATGTTTTACCCGCGGCAAGCGCCTTGCGGCTCACGAATTCGTAAATCTCAGACACGCTCCTGGCTACGACCACGCGGAGCCCGGCATGACGGACGACTTCCAGACCAGCCATACTCGAATCCTGATCGCAGGTGTTTTCAGCAGTATCCTGTTGCTGAGCAACGCGACATCGTTCGCCCAATTCGACGAGACCGCTGAACTGCCGAAGGGACTCGTTGCGAGTTACTCGGTCGGCGACCACACGGTTGAGCGGCTCGAAGAAGCCATCTCTTACGACTGGGGAGCGTCGATGCCCGACCGGCGACTCGGCTCAGCCGACAGAGCTTTCAATGGCCAATGGAAGTCTCAACTGCTCGTCCGTCAGGAAAGCACACACCGAATCCACGCGTTCGTTCAGGGAGCGGTCAGCGTCGAAATCAACGGCGAAGTCGTTCTGAAGGCAGAGTCTGAAACGCCAGGCTGGGTATCGGGCGAAGAGTTCACACCGGACGTCGGTTTTCAGCCCCTGTCAGTTAAGTTTGAAAAGACGGCCGACAAGGCTCAGCTGCAACTCTTCTGGTCGTCCGAAGTTTTCCCGCTGGAACCTCTGCCGGGGCATCTGTTTTTCCGGGAAGCAGGACGGGCTGATCTCGCCCTGGTCGAACTCGGCCGAAATCAGTTCGAAGCATTCCGCTGCGGAGCCTGCCACAAAGACGTCCTGCCGGAGACAAAGCCACTGGCAGCTCCCGATCTCACACGCAGCGTCGCCGGCCTGTCCACCGATTGGATCATCAAGAAACTCACCGGCCATGTTTCAGGAAAAATGCCTCAGTTCGAACTGTCCGATGAACAGGCAACCGCGATCGCTGCAGCTCTCAGCGACTCCACCGAAAAAGCAAAACTGGATTCGCTGCCGAAACCGGGCAAAGGCCGAAACAACGACAACGATCGCGAAGCGGGACTCACCCTGATCAATTCATTGGGCTGCCGCGCCTGCCACACGACGAAGCCGGGTGCCGATTCCGACGCAGTCGATAACCACGTCGAGGCACTCCTTTTTGGTGGCGGAAGTCTCGCCGACATCGGCAGCAAGAGATCAGTCGAATGGTTCAACACCTGGCTGCGAAAGCCGGAATCCCTGAACCGCTCGCACCGGATGCCGCTGTTCGAACTTTCCAGCCAGGAGCGGCGGCAACTGTCACTCGGACTTTCGTCGCTTCGCCAGGACAGCAAAGACCCGGCAACATCGAATTCGAAGACAACAACCAGGTCCAACGAACTTGCCCGACAGGGCAAACAACTGATCCACGATTTCGGATGCCGATCATGCCACGTCGTCACGACGAAGAAATCTGAGCTTGTTCCAAACCTTCCGGGTCTGACATCAGCAAGTGGTAAGACTCCGGACTGGAGTAAGTCCTGCATTCGAGACGGCGCAAAGTCGACCGGCAAAACCGCCCAGCCCGCCTACGAAAAGCTCAACCAGGACGCCATCAACGCTTTTGTTAATTCGATCTCGAATGACGCCACAACCTCGAACGTGGCTCATCGCGGACAGAGGCTGCTCATCTCGCGAAACTGCACCGCGTGCCATCCTCGCGGACTCCGACAGGGACTCGCGGCGACGGCTGGAGATATCGCTCAAAGCGACGTTGCGCTGCGAGGACAGGCTCCGGCGTTGGTGCCGCCAAACCTGAACGCGCTCGGCGATCGCCTGCTTGACGAGGCTCTTGCAAAAGCGGTCGGCGGCGAGCAGAAGCGGCGGATGGACTGGAAAATGGTCCGCATGCCCAAGTTCAAACACAGCGACGCCGACCGACAGGCACTCGTCAACTACTTTATCAACAGCGATCGGATCCCCGACGGAGCCCCGACCTGGGATATCAAAGACGACAATTCGAAAGTCGACGACCAGACGCTGCTCGTCGGCCAGGACCTGGTCGGCCCCAAAGGTTTCAGCTGCATCGCGTGCCACCAGGTCGGTGACTACATCCCGAAGAAAGCCGCGATGGGAACGCGAGGCTCTGACCTCGTCGGACTCGGCAACCGCATGCGTCATTCGTACTTCGTCCGCTGGACACGTTCGCCGCTCCGTATCGTGCCAGGCGTCGAAATGCCGTCGTACAGCCGGGCTGTTCACGGAGTGCTCGGCGACGACGTTGACGCTCAACTGGAAGCACTCTGGAAAACGCTCGCCGATCCGCGTTTTGAACCACCAACTGACCCTGCCTCCGTTGAGCAGTACGTCGTTGTGGAGGACGGCTCTCCTGCTCGCATCATTCGTGACGTTTTCACGAACCCGGATGACAACGGTGGCGGTTACATTCCACGAGCCTTTGCCGTCGGATTTGAAAACGGACACAACGCACTGCTCGACCTGGAGAATCTCACACTGCGACGCTGGACCTTTGGTGACTTTGCGAGGCAGCGTACGGTCGGCAAAAGCTGGTACTGGGACATGGCCGGCTCGGACATCGTCACCGGTCTGAATACCGAATCGAATTACTCACTTGTCAAATCCGCCGCGTCTGACGATGCCGCTCTTGAAGAGGCAATTGCACCTCGCAAGGACAACGGAACCGTCGGCCGCCTGCTCGGCTACACGCCGGCAGGAAAAGGAGTGAAGCTCAGGTTCGGTCTGGACTTCGAAGTCGGCGGCGAGGTGAGCCGGGTTATTGTCGAAGAAATTCTGGCCTCATTTAAGCACCCCTCGCCTGGCCACTCGGCATGGCTCAGAAGAGTTTCCGCCAGCGACCTGCCAGACGGCTACGACCTTGTGTTCAGAAGTTCGACTACGAAGACGATGATCGGAAATCCGGTCAACATCGACGGTCGCGGAGGCATTAAAGCCGTTCTGCAGACATCCGGTCAAAAGGCTGCCGCCGCTTCAGCGTTGAGTCTCCGGCTGACAAACGAGTCAGGGAAGTCAGCATTCGCTGTGCGATACATGGCGAAACTGAGCCGCCCGGATCTGAGCGTCACGTTGAAAC
>JBLFXD010000505.1:0-5745 GCA_047611045.1 Planctomycetaceae bacterium
CAACGGGACGGCGACGGGTTCTGCTGGCGGTACTGGTGCTGACTTCGACAATGCTCAGGATCAGGTGACGTTTGCGGCGAACAGCACGACGCCGAAGACGGTAACGGTGGCGATTACGAACGACATGAGTGTGGAGCTTTCCGAGACGTTCACGGCCTCGCTGGCTCTGGATGCCGGGACACCGCTGACCGGTCGCACGAGCACCCTTGGGACCGGCACCGGTACGATTACCGACAACGACACGGCGACATTCACGATCAACGATGTGACCGTTGACGAAGCTGATGGTACGGCAACCTTCACGGTGTCTTTGAGTAACCCACTGGACATCGCAGTAGACGTTGATGTCAGCTTTGCCGACGTGACGACTGACGCAGGTGACTTCACACACACGACTCAGACGGTCAGCTTCGCAGCCGGCAGCACGACGGCTCAGCCGGTGAATGTTGCAATAACGAATGACATGGTCGGAGAACCAACGGAAACGTTTACGGCAGCATTGACACTCGTAACGGGGGTGGCGATGCGAAGCGTCAGCGTTAGCGATATAGGGACGGGGACGATCACGGACAACGATGCCACCTTCACAATCAGCGACGCAACGGTGAATGAATCAGCGGGTACAGCGACGTTTACGGTGTCACTGGACCGGCCAATCGACATCGATGTCGACATTGATGTGACCTACGCTGGTGGCACAGCCACGGGCGGCGGGACGGATTACGACTCAGCCACCGACACCCTCACGTTCACTGCTGGTAGTACAGCGTCGCAAAACGTGACGGTCTCTATTGTCAATGATAACACCGTCGAATTGGACGAGACCTTTATCGCGTCGCTATCGACTGCCACGGTTCTGGGCGGACGGAGCGTTGATCTGACCGACACCGGAACAGGGACGATTACGGACAACGACACAGCGACCTTCACGATCAACGACGTCCAGGTGAACGAAGCCGCCGGCACGGCCACATTCACAGTCTCACTTGACAATCCAATCGATATCGCGACGACGGTCAACGTGAACTACGCCGACGGTACGGCAACGGGTGCGCCTCTTGGAACTGGGGCCGACTTCGATAACGATCAGGATCAGGCGGTATTTGCTGCCAACACCACGACGGCTCAAGCCGTGACGGTGACCATCACTGACGACGCTATTGTCGAACTGACCGAGACGTTTGCGGCTTCACTGGCGGTTCCAACCGCATTGGGAACTCGAACGGTCGTTGTGTCGGATACAGGAATCGGCACGATTACAGACAACGACATCAATACGGCGATTCCATTGTTCATCGACGACGGCGATCCTGGTTTCTCAACCGTCAATGGAAGCGCTTTCTCATGGTTTAACTATGGCCCAAGTCAGGGGGGATATCAGGACGATCAGCGGTACAGTTTCTATGACGCCGGTGACCTCGCGACATGGACGGTTGCAGCTACTGGCTCGTTCCGCGTGTCTGCGACCTGGAATCCACACCCGTTCGCTTCGCAGGAAGCTGAGTTCCGTATCCTGGATGGTGCCACGCTAGTGGCCACTGTGTTCGCGGACCAGAAACATGATCCCGCTGATCCAACAGTTGGAGCTGTCAGCTTTTCTGACAGTGGTGTCAACTGGGCCGAACTGGTTGAATCGCACACGTTCACAACGAACGTGACCGTTCAACTGGTTGGCGATGCCGGGAAGCTAGTTATCGCAGATGCCATTCGTATTTCGACTCCTGGAAATCTTGAGGCCGAACGCACTGGCCCGGCTCTTCCGACAGAGCCTGATCTGATGCAGGAGAACCTGCCGGCAACCTTTGCCGTAGCGATTGATACCTGGGTTGCCAGTGGGCAGATTTCCGAAGCTCAAAAACTCGAACTTCAACGAATCGTGCCAATCATCACGGACCTGCCTGGAAATCAGGTGGGACGACTTGACGGATCGGTCATGCTGCTCGATATCGATGCCGCCGGTAATGGATGGTTTGTTGATCCAACGCCGAACGACAACAGCGAATTCAACACTTTGACTTCTCTGACTGAACGGGTAGCGGGTGGCAACAGTCACGCGGTTGGGGACATCGATCTGTTGACCGTGGTACTTCATGAATTCGGCCACGTGCTCGATCAAGTCGATCTCGACCCGGCAACTAATCCCGGCAACTTGATGGCGGGTGTCTTGCCGACTGGCGTTCGTCGACTGCCTGAATCGGTTAACGCTACGACATCTGTCGCCCCCGCCGATCTCGTTGTCGACCTGCCTGCTACCGATGGGCACGTTGATATCAGCCTGTTTGACGGGTACCTGGTTGTTCAGTCAAACCAGACGATTCTGGAACGAATCGATGTCTCAGCCGCACAGACTCTGACCATTAATGGTACGGACGGGGTGGACAACTTCAGGATCGACCTCGACCAATCCGGTGACCTGAATCTCACTGCGATCTTCGTTCACGGCTACGGCGACGATGACGAAATCGTTCTCGATGGCGTGCCGCAACTGCTGACCGGCTCTGTCGCCATCGACGGTGGCACTGGCAATGATCGTGTCGAAATACGAGGCGTCCAACGGACAGCGCTCACACTGAGCGGTTCCGATGGCAATGACACCCTGTACGGCGGCATGGGCGATGAGTCGATTGACGGCGGAGCAGGCGCCGACATGCTGTTCGGCGGGTCGGGCAATGACCGAGTCAATGGCGGCACGGGCAACGATTTGATTCACGGCAATACCGGCGACGACACACTCGTCGGTAACGACGGCGACGACAACATTCATGGCGGCTCGGGACACGACGTTCTGACTGGCGGAGCCGGCAACGACAACCTCTCCGGCCAGGGCGGCAACGACACACTGATCGGACACGACGGAGACGACGTGCTCAACGGTGGAGCCGGTCGCGACGCCCTCAGCGGCGGCGCTGGCCAGGACCAACTCCGCGGCGGATCGCAGAATGACCTGCTCGTTGGCGGCCTCGGCAACGATGAACTCCAGGGGAACTCCGGCCACGACACACTGGCCGGCGAAGATGGTGACGACTCACTTAACGGCGGCCACGGCGACGACGCCGTCGACGGCGGAGCCGGCAACAACTTCGTCTTCGGCCGCGAAGCCGTCGACAGCCTGTTCGGCGCTTCCGCACTCCGCGAAGAACTCCTGCTGAATCCACAGGCAGTTGTTCCAGAACTGGCCAGCGGTAGCGACACCTTCATTGCAATTGCGGACGACTCACCAGTCACTCCTGATGATGACACCGAGGAACTGCCAGCCTCACAGCCTGGCAGCACCGTCGACATCGACTTCAATCTCTTCGCCGAATGGATCGATCTTGTGTAGGGCTGGTTCTGATCAGTAGAGGTTAACCACAGAGGCTCAGAGACACAGAGGAAAACACTCCGATAAAACTCCGTGTCTCTGTGGTTAAAATCAGCAAGTTATTTCGGACACGATCCTTAGTTGGACATCGTCACTTTGTGACGTTGAACCAACCCCAAGCACCAGTTTTGAAGTTGCACAGTTCAGGCGTGGAGCGGCGAATGTCTTTCGTGGGTTTGCGCCCACGACTATACGCTGCCGTCCCTCCGGGGCGGGGCTATACCTCACGCGGCGATGAATGAGATGTTTCTGGCGAAACTCCCTGACGTGCAGGCGAGCGGCGGACGTCAGTCCGCTGGCCCGGCAATCCAACGAGAACCTTGAATCATCGGATAGCCGGAAGCCTGACGGCTACCGCTCGCCTGGTGAGAGGCTTCGGGGCATCAAGGCGAGCGGCCGAAAAGATGTACCGCAATACCAATACGCAGCGCATGCGAGTGAAGCCGAAACTTGCTTGCGCTGCATGCTGGTTTGTTCCTGCTGGCCGTTCGCCAAACTGGATTTACGATGCAGAAAGTTAGCCACAGAGAACACCGAGGCCTCAGAGAAATGTTTTCAAGTCGGTCTCAGTGAACTCTGTGTTCTCTGTGGCTTAAACCTGAGTCCCGTTACATCTGAGATATCGCTAATCAACAAAACGGAACTCCGCCGTGGACTCCGCTCAAGGTGCCAGAATCGTCCAACCTGACAATGAGGAGACAACTGACTTTCCCGTCAACGCAGGTGGGGAAGGACGCAACCCTGACGCAATTGAAGAAACAGTGGACTGGCCGCAGCCATTGGTTCTGGAGCATCGATAAAGTCTCAGACTGATATCTTCCTGCTCCCGCCAAAGGTCCGTCCAAGTCATGACGCTGGAAAACGCCGTCACTACCGAGTTGTCAGTGTCGCCCGGAGAAGTTCCGTGGTCGTACGTTGTCTGCACAGGGTGGTTCGCGGCGTTTTTCGCCTACTTCAGCTACATCCCGCTGTGGCATACCGATATCTGGGGGCATGTTGCGTACGGTCAATGGATGCTCGATCACGGGAGACTTCCTGATGTTGATCCGTTTGTTGACCTCGCTGGGACAACCCCGCTCATAGCAACCGCGTGGCTCTCTCAAGTGCTGTTCGGTGCCTTGGAACGCAGCGGTGGTCCGGAACGCCTGTCGTGCGCGTTTGCGGTCATTTCGGTTTCCATATACTTGATGCTGGCTCTGCTCTTTCTGCTTCAAACCAGACGCCTGGGTCTGGCTGTATCCTGCAGCATTCTCACGTGGCTGGTGAGCTGGGATCGCCATCTTGTGGTGCGTCCGGAACTGCTTGGATACCTGCTTCTGGCGGCCTTGTTAACGCTGCTTTCGGCAGCCCGTCTGATTGGGCCCCAGCGCCACTTCCCGTCGACCTTGTCTGAAGGCGTCTCGACGAAGCGCAAATGGTTGATTCGCTGCGCGGCTGCCCTGTTGTTTGTGGCATGGGTAAATATGCACGGTTCTTTCGCGGTGGGCATTGTGGTGATCGCGATTCTCGCAGCAGGTGAGCTTTTTGATTGTGTGCGACAGAGCAGGTCGATCGCTCAGCTGAAGAATGCTCTGGTGTTTCGTGAATTGTTGCTGCTGCTGTTGATAGCGTCTGCCGCGACTCTCGTGAATCCGTACGGAATCTATCTTCCGTTACATGTGCTAACGTTCGGATCGAATCCCAATATGGCATCCATCAGCGAATGGTTGCCGCCTGAATTATTCGGTGCAACGAGTGTCGCTGTCTTTGCTGCATCGATTCTCTTCATTGGAACACTGCCTCTGCGTCAAAAGCGTCCGACGACCGGGGAATGGCTGCTCGTTGCCGTGTTCACCGCTGCCGTCTGCTTGCGGACAAGAATGGTCACGTGGTACGCGCCAGTTGTCGTCTTGTTGTTGGTGCCGGCGCTGCATGGTTTGCTGTCACGCATTGACCACCAGCCGTGGATGCGGCGGCTCTGCCTGGTGTTGAGTCGGCAGTCTCGAGTTCAAGCGGCACTGTTGGTGTTACTTGTCTGGCTGGCGTTCAGCTTCACGCCAATCAGCCAACCCGTACTCGGGGGGCGACGACGACCTCCGGAACAGCTGTTCAAAGATGATACCCCGCTCGGCATCACCATGTTTCTGCGACAGGCCTCGCCACAGGGACGCGTTGCAAACCCACAATGGTGGGGCGACTGGCTGGCCTGGGCTGGTCCTCGCGGAATGCAACTGATGATGACGACAAATTCTCTGCATCTCGTTCCGTCGAACGACTACGAGAATCATCGCGCAATTTGCTGGGGGCATCCTGGCCTGGAGCGGCGTCTTAATGACTATGAAGTTCAGGTAATCGTGGTTGATACGTCTTTGCAGATCGAATTGGCCGAATTCATACGAACGAGC
>JBLFXD010000506.1:0-5734 GCA_047611045.1 Planctomycetaceae bacterium
AGGTAACGGTTAGTTGCGGGGAGAGGGGACTTGTCATCGTGAAACCATTCTCAGTGCCCGTCTTACGATTTGTTCCGACGACCGGTTTGAACGCGGCTGACTATCCGGGATGTATCGTCAGGATTTGTCAGGAATTGAGCCGCTGGCCATCGCGACCGTTGCGTGGGGCGGTGAACGATCGTAGAACGCAGGAATTCGGGTCTGAATCCGGCGCTATAACACGGTCGAAATCGACGCCTGATCTGAATCGCCCCCGTTAATGGCCGAATCCCATGAGTAAACGCGAACGAGCATTTGCTGTCCTGCCCACGCTGCTGACACTCGGCAACGCGCTGTGCGGGTTCGCGGCCATTACTTACGCCGCTCGGTTGGGTATTGAAGAAGTTCAGGCCGGAGACTCTCATCTGCTCTACGCGTCGATGTGCATCTTCGGCGGCATGCTGTTTGACGCGTTGGACGGCCGAGCAGCTCGGTGGGCGAATCAGACCAGCGAGTTCGGCGCACAGCTCGACAGCCTTTGCGACGTCGTCACGTTTGGTGTCGCTCCAGCATTCCTGATGCGGCAGTTTTCGCTGCAGAGCATGTTGCACCCTCGGATCATGTGGGTCATTGCCGGACTGTATGTCGCGTGTGCAATTCTGCGGCTGGCGAGATTCACGATCGAAACCGACGAGGAAGATTCCCACAACGTCTTCAGCGGACTTCCGTCGCCAGCGGCTGCGGGTGTCATCGCGTCGTTTCCGGTCGCGATGTATGGACTCGGACGATTGACAGGTGGCGACAACGTTTCGGAGTTTGCTCGTCGACTCGCGACGTGGCTGGATCCTGTTCTGCTGGAAGTCCTGCCGCTCATCACGCTGGCCGTTGCGTGCCTGATGGTTTCGCGAATTCGATACTCACACGTTTTCAATCAACTCTTCAGCGGAAAACGCAGCCGTGCCCATCTGATTCAAATTGTCTTCACGGGAGCCGTCGTCGTCAGCGTCGGCGAAATGGCCGTGCCGTTGATCTTCTGCTACTTCGCCTTCGCCTCGCCCTGCCGAGCACTCTGGCAAAGCGTGATGACGCCGAAGACTCGGGAGCAGTCTTCGTAGGAAACGTTCAACGGCGACGACTCCGTCATTCCCGCGAAGGCGGGAAACCAACGCTTCTGGGGCGCCGCCTTCGCGGGGATGACGAGCCTTTTGAGATTACCTTGGTTTGATTTTGGATTCAGGAACGCAATTTCATGTTTACGGGGCTGGTGGAAGGTCAGGGCAAGGTGACGGCGATCGTGCCGGAAGGCGACGCCGTGCGGTTGGATATTTCGGCGCCTGCAGAAATCCGAAATGGACTCGGCATCGGCGACAGTGTTTGCATAAACGGATGCTGCTTGACGGTGGTTGAGTTGGCTGGCGAAACCGCGGCGTTTCAGGCGGGAACGGAAACGCTCTCTAAGACGAACCTCGGCAGACTGGCTGACGGGCATCCGGTGAATCTCGAACGGTCGCTGCCGGTTGATGGCCGACTTGGTGGGCACTTCGTGCAGGGGCATGTTGACGGGACTGGCGAAGTCGTTTCCGTCGACCGTGACGGCGAATGGGTCACGATGTGGTTCAAGGTGGCGGCTGAACTCGCTCGGCTGATGGTTCCGAAGGGGTCGGTCACGGTGGACGGGATCAGCCTGACCGTAGTCAATGTTGAAGAAGACCGATTCAGCGTCGCGCTGATTCCTCACACGCTGGAGGTTACGACGCTGGGAATACGAACTGAGGGCGAGATCGTTAACATCGAGACAGACATCCTCGGAAAGTACGTCGACAAACTGATGGCTGGCCGAGGCTGAGACAAGAAAACTTAATCGCAGAGGACGGAGAGGTACGACACGGAGAGCGGGGAGACTCGCACATGACTCTGCGACCTTTGCGTTTTTCCTCTGTGAACTCTGCGATTCAAAACTCAAGAACTTCTGAAACACATTCCCCATGCGCGAAGCTGTTCGACAAACCCGTTCTCATCTGATGGACCTGTTTAATAAGCATGGGTTCAATCCTCGTGGGGATCTTGGTCAGAACTTTCTGATCGATATCAACATTATCGAATTCATCGTCGAAGAGGCCGAGCTGACGGCTGATGATGTCGTGCTGGAAGTTGGCTCCGGCACCGGCGGGATGACGACGTTCATGGGCGTCGCGGCCGGGCATGTTGTTTCGGTCGAATATGACAACAACATGTTCGGGCTGGCGAAGGCTCAGACGGCGAATTTCGACAATATCACGTTGATGAATCAGGACGCTCTGAAGACGAAGAACGAGATTGCTCCGGAAGTCATCGCGGAAGTTCGGAAGCAGCTCGCCGCGAAACCGGGGCGGCGGCTGAAGATGGTGGCCAACCTGCCGTACAACATTGCGACGCCGTTGATTTCGAATCTGGTCGCGACCGACCTGCCGTGGGAAAAGATTGTCGCCACGATTCAGCTGGAACTGGCCGAGCGAATGGCGTCGTCGCCGGGCGTTTCGAAGTACGGTTCGCTGGCGGCGTGGCTGCAGGCTCAGGCCAAGGTCAAAGTCATCAAGCGAATGCCGCCGACCATTTTCTGGCCGCGGCCGAAAGTCGATTCGGCCGTCGTGAAGATCACGCCGCAGAAGGAAAAACGGGACAAAATCGACGACCGAGTATTCTATCAGGACTTCGTTCGCCGAGTCTTTCAGCATCGCCGTAAGCATATGCGGAGCGTGGTTTGCGGGATGTATCGCAAGCAGACTCCGAAAGCGACGATCGACGAGTGCTTTGCTGAGCAGGGCATCGTGCCGGAAATTCGAGCGGAAGAACTGGAAGTTGCCCAGCTCGTTTCCCTGTCGAATTCGCTCAAAAACGCTATCCTGCGTACCAAATGACCAATGTTCAGACGAGTCGGGCCGCTTTTGTGCCGCTCCGCGTCTGATCATTGGTCATTTTTCTACAGGTCAACTCGACTCCCCCGCGGGCAGCGTTTTCGAAACCTGACACGGCCTTTGCTATCGCCGAAGGCGTATCACCGGTTCTCCGAAAACCCGCTCGATTCCGAAACGCTTTTAGCTCACAGGAACTCGATCATGCAGGATCGCATCGTCTGCTCAGGCATCACTTTTGACGACGTTTTGCTGGAACCCGCCTTCAGCGAAATTCTTCCGTCTGACTGCAAACTCGCCACACAGTTCACTCGACGGATCAGGCTCAGCGTCCCGGTCATCAGCAGCCCGATGGACACGGTCACCGAGAGCGACATGGCGATCGCCCTGGCTCAGGAAGGCGGCATCGGCATCATTCACAAGAATATGTCGATCGAGCAGCAAACCCTGGAAGTCGACCGGGTAAAACGCAGCGAAAACGGCGTGATCGCTGATCCGCTCACTCTGCGACCGAGCGCGACCGTCGGAGAAGCTCGTCGGATCATGACCGAGCGGAACATCGGCGGCGTTCCGATCACGGAAGAAGACGGCACGCTGCGTGGCATTTTGACCAGTCGCGATCTGCGGTTTCTCGAAGGGGAAGAGACCCGGATCGAGAACGTCATGACGAAAGAAAACCTCGTCACCGCACGGGAAGAAACAGATTTGGTATCCGCTCAGAAGATTCTCCTGGAAAATAAGGTGGAGAAACTGTTACTGATTGACGAAGAATACCGGTTACAGGGATTAATCACGATCAAAGACATCGATAAGAATCTGCGCTACCCGAAGGCGTCGAAGGATGAACGGGGCAGATTGCGAGTCGGAGCGGCGATCGGGGTCGGCGATTTTGAACGTGCAGAGAACCTGTTAAACGCAGGCGTGGACGTTCTGACTGTCGATTCGGCTCACGGACATTCGAAGAACGTCCTCGATACCGTCCGCGAACTGAAATCCCGGTGGAAGGATATTGACGTCATCGCGGGCAACGTTGCGACGGAGCAGGGTGCTCGCGATTTAGTCGAAGCCGGAGCGGATGCCGTCAAAGTTGGCATCGGTCCGGGTTCAATCTGCACAACGCGAATCATCTCGGGAGTGGGCGTTCCACAGCTCACCGCCGTGACGAATGCTCTGCGGGGCGTCGGCGATTCGGGAGTGCCGATCATTGCGGACGGCGGAATTCGATTCAGCGGAGACATAACGAAAGCTCTGGCAGCAGGTGCCAACACAGTGATGCTCGGCGGCCTGCTGGCGGGATTGGACGAAAGTCCGGGAGAACTGATTCTGTACCAGGGGCGAACGTTCAAAACGTACCGCGGTATGGGGTCTCTCGGAGCGATGGTCAAAGGCAGCAGTGAACGCTACCGACAAGCCGGAAAGGATTCTGGCAAAGACGGTGGCAAGAAACTGGTGCCTGAAGGAGTTGAAGGGCGAGTCCCCCACAAGGGGCCGCTGAATAGTTTCCTGTATCAGCTCATGGGTGGGCTGCGTGCAGGAATGGGTTACCTTGGTGCACGGACGATTCCAGAGTTGCGGAACGCTCGGTTTATCCAGATTTCCGCAGCTTCGGTCAGGGAGAACCATCCCCATGACATTTCGATTACGCAGGAAGCGCCGAACTACACGGCAGAGCACGGCCCCATGGACCGAGCCTAGTCGCGGAGGTCGGCGACGACTGATTGCAGCTCTAAGCCTGTCGTTGCTGGCGGGGTCGACGATGGTCGACTCGTACAGCACCGCCAACGCGGCGGAACCCGGCGGTGGACAATCCTTCCTGTCCAAGACGCTGCAGAAGTTCAAAGGCCGCTCGGCCGAAAAACGCTACGAGCAGTACAAGGCCGAGCATCCTCGGTTCTATTCAGCCGAAAGCGCAAACGCGGAGCCCGGTCGGCTTTCGCAAGACGCCACCGTTCGGCCAAACTTCGCAGACGAGCCATCAGTATTCGTACTGGTCAGCCAGGACGGCGAACAAGGCAGCGATGGACCATCAACCGTCCCACCCGCACCGGCTGACAACTTCGATCCCGGACTGTTTCAGTCCGTGCCGATGAACCGTGCCACTGGTGTGGACGCGGTCGAGTCTGCTTATCAGAAAGTGGACGCCGATCCGCGAAACCTGAAAAGCATCCGCGACATTCAACCGTTTGCGGACTACCAGCCAGGAACGCACATCGAGCAGGACCTCGATCCTGAATTCGTCGCACCAGCGGAAGTCGAACTCGGCGAAGTCAGCGACGGAGTTCGCAACTACGAAGCGATCCTTTATCAGTGGCAGGCGTCGAACCTGCACCACAACCCGCTCTACTTCCAGGACCCCGGCCTGGAACGCTACGGACACGTTCACCACGAACTGGTCCAGCCGTTCGTCTCGGTCGGAAAATTCGGTTTGCAGCTGATTGGCCTGCCTTACCAGATGACGATCGATCCGGTCTGCAAGAAGCAGTACGCACTGGGTTGGTATAATCCGGGCGAGTGTGCTCCCAAGCAGACTCACCAGATTCCGTGGAACAGCACAGCCGCCCTCAATCAGGCCGCTGTTGTCACCGGTCTGACTTTTGCCATTCCATAACGGAAGGCCGAACCTTCCGATCTGAATCGTATGAATAACGAGATTCGAATCATCAGGAGCCTGCCCGGCATTGCCCGGACAGGCTCCTTTCTTTTTGATTTGTGATATTGTCCCTTGCTCGCCGAGGTGTGCAGCCGGGAATATTCCCGCACACTGAATTGGCGGGACGTACGCAGCTCCGACCGCTTCGACTCCGGTCGCTGCGACAACGATGGCAAACGACCAATCACTGCTTAGTTTTATTACGTTTTTTTGT
>JBLFXD010000507.1:0-5731 GCA_047611045.1 Planctomycetaceae bacterium
CCGCCTCGGCGCCAGCAAGATCTACTTTTCGCTGCGCGTACGACCGTGCTTCGTTTTGCAGTTTCGCCGCTTCAGCGGTGGCAGCGGACTCGCGCTGAGATTCGTAATCCCGCGCACGGTTAACGTAAGTTTCCCGGTCAGCCCGAGCGTTCATCACATCGACAAAATCCGCCTTCACTCGAATCGGCGGCGCGACGCTGGCTATCGTCACGTCTTCAATTTCGACTCCCAGCGAATTTCGATCAGCCAGCTCCGTCAGTCGACTCAGCACGGCTCGTCGGATTTCGTTGTGACCAAGTGTGTGGACAAAGTCGACGCCACTTCGCAGGACAACGTCTGCCAGCACAGAACTCGCCAGCAGCTCAAGACGCTGTTCGCCGGCCGTCGAACCAAACAACCAATCATCAACCCGATCACTGGCGATCCGATAGCTCACGTTAAGTTGAACGTTGAGCACATTTTTGTCGCCGCTGAGCAACTCAGCACTCTGCGACGAACCGAGCTCCTGCAGAAACGGTTCGTCCGGGCCGGCTTCTCCCAGTTCCGAACTACCGATCGACACGGTCCGAACTTCGTTGATCCTGACCCGTTCAACCTGAGCCATCGGCCACGGCAGATGAAAATACAAGCCGCTGTTTCGAAGCAGAACAACTCCGTCCGCAGTCCGCTCCGCCCGCCCAAAGACTTTGAGAACGGCAGCCTCGTCAGCACCGACGACGAAGATCCCGGAGCAAGCCCACACGACCAGTAACACAGCGACAAGGCCGCACCAGACAAGCCATCGCGAACGTGGACCTTCGACTGGATCAAACGGTGACGGAGCAGCGGTTTGAAAATCCGAAACAGAATCTGAGTCGGCGACGTTTCCATCTGAGTCCGAGGGGCTACTCATCCGTCGCCTCCTGATCGTCGTTTTTCTCGCCGTCGTTTCTCGAGCCCGGCGATTTTTCTTTTGGATCGCTATCCTGCGCGGCGTTGTCAGACGACACAGCGGCACTGGCATCCGGGACGCCATCGACGAGCAACTTCAGCAGGCTGCTCGACGCTGAAAGAACGAGCGTCGTCTTTTCGTTAATGATCGACTTGTAAGAATCCAACGTACGGAGCGTTTGGTAGAATTCCGGGTCGCGAGCGTGAGCCTCGTTCAGCACAGCCAGAGCGTCGGCTTCCCCGGTCCCTCGAATTCGCTCGGCTTCGGCCTCGGCACGGGAAATAATTTCGTTGTACTGCCGGTCGGCCTGACTGCGAATCACCGCGTTCTGAGCAAGACCGGCGCTGCGGTACCGTCCGGCGATCTTCTGCCGCTCGCTCTTCATTCGCTCGAAGACGGCCTGTTGGTTCCCTCGTGGAAAATTGATCCGCTTGATTCGGACGTCGACAATTTCGATCCCTAAACGCTCAAGAACCGACGATTCTTCATCAGCTCGCTGCCGCACGTCGTCGAGCAACTGCTGCGAAACCAGGTCGAGCGACATCTCTGTCGAATTTTTTGGTGGACTCTCTGAATCAGAAACGCTGAGCAAATCCCCCAGCTCAACCATCGCGATCCGAGAAGCCAGCGATGAACGGACTCGAGTTTCCAACCGAGCTTCGGCGGTTTCAGCCGTCCCCAAAGAACGGAAGAATCGAACGGCTGGACGATCGAGCAGTTCCGAATCCGGCGTTGGCTCCGCAATTTTCCAGCAAACGTAAGCATCAATCGTGACGTTTTTGCGATCGCGTGTGAAAACTTCTCGACCGAGCGGATCGAACAACTGAGTCCGTCTATCAAATCGTCGAGCCGTTCCCAGCGGCCACGGCAGCTTGACGTTCAGCCCGCGATCGTCCGGACGGTCGAGCACCGCCACGACTTTTCCGAGCCTTTCCAGAAGAACGACTTCCGTCTCATCGACGAAAACAATCGCCGTCGACAGCCAGGCAACGAGTCCAAGGCCGATCCCCGCAACGACTAACCTCACGACAGCGCGAGGCACCGATCGTGATGTCTTGTCTGAATCTTGTGTTTCAGCGTTGCTCATGGAGTAACCAAACTTCGGCATCAAACGTAGGGTGGGCACCGCCCACCAGATCAATCAATTATTCGGTGGGCAGTGCCCACCCTACTCAGGAGGGGGGCCTTCGACTTCCTCGCCCGGAGTCATTATTGGTTGTAGAAGCGTCGGAGTCGAAAACTGGTCCGGATCAATCAACAGCAGTCGTTGCCGACCGGCGACGGCGGGATCGATGATCGTTAACGACTGACCGGCCAGTGCCTCGACGACTGCCTGAAAGTAGAGCGTCGTCCCCGTTAGCGCGGGATGGCTGGCGTGTTGGGTCACGAGGCTGCTGAATCGAGCGACCGAAGACGACGCTGCGGTCACTCGTTCAGTACGTTGCTCATGGGCTCGGTGAATGATCGCCGCCGCTTCGCCGGAAAGCTCCATTCGTCGATCCACGTCTTCGCGAGTGATCTCTGCCCAAAGCTCGTCCGTCAAACTCCAGTTCGCAATCTGCCCAGTTGTCGACTCACGGTCGGCCCCGTCAGATTCGACCGAACTGCTCAGCCTGCGGATCGTGTCTTCGCCGGCCGCACTGAGCACAGTCTGCGAATAGTACGCTTCCGCTTCGTTGATGAGCTGTTCGTGAAGTTCGACTGCGTCCGCCACCTGCCGATAAGAGGCGACAACGGGGCGCGGCGGATGCACATCCAGAAGGCTGACCGCTGAAACTTCGACTCCCAGACCATACCGCCCAACTGAGTCTGCAATGTCCTGCCGCACTCGCCGTTCGATCGACGGCCGCGATTCCGTCATCACTGTATCCAGCGAAACCGTCGCGATCGTTTTGCGAATCGAACTTTCCGCGACCGACCGGATAAGTGTCTCGGCGTCGCTGCACGAGAATACGAACTTTCGCAGGTCGTTGATCTGGTAAGAAACTTCTGCCGTCAGTTCGACGGGTACTTCGTCGCCGGTCAACGTCATCGATTCAGCGGCAAGGCCCTCGTGCTCCTGCTCGTCGTGATCGCTGGTCCATTCGATGGGCGTGCCACTGAATCGTTGACCGTCCGCCGTTGTGCTCTCCGATGATCGAAACCCGATCTGCACGACTCGCAAACTTCCGACGCGTTCAATCCGCACGACTTCAAACGGTGCCGGCCAGCGCCAATGCACACCGGACTCCAACGTCGTCTCAAACTTTCCGAAACGTGTCACGACGGCCTGCTGATCTTCCTCGACCAGACACACGCCCGACATAAACCAGGCCAACGCCAGCACAGCGCCGGCGAGCCGAACAATCACACGAGCATTCTCGACCAGTCGAAACACGATTCGGCTCGGCGAAAGAACGTCGACCAGCCACTCGACTGTTCGCTCCAGCGACTGCGTGAGCTGCCCGAGACGCGTCTGCTCCCACCGCTCGAACCATAACAACCTCAGTGCGTTGATCATGACCGCCAGGGACGCCACTTCGTGGAAGATGGCGGCCGCGCCGGGAGAGAGAATTCCCGTTGCCCCCAGAACCATCCCGACGCCATTCATCCCAAACGCAAACAAGTAGATGCTTTGACGAATAGTCAGCACCAGGCGGCGCGAAAGGCGAAGCAGGCCGGGGAGTGGTTTCAGCGGATCGCCCATCAAAATCAGATCGCCGGCGTCGGCGGCGATCTCGCTTCCGGCTCCGCCGAGTGCGATGCCCACCGTCGCTGTCGCAAGAGCGGGTGCGTCGTTAACACCGTCGCCGATCATCGCGACCTTCTGGCCTCCAGCTTCGGCATTCTCGATCCAGGCCGCCTTATCTGCCGGCAACAAAGACGCCTCAACCGAGTCGAAGCCCGGAAGTGACTTCTGAAGCTCCTGCGCGGCGGCTTCCCGATCGCCGGTGAGCAACGCAAACGACGCAATCCCCGACGACCGAAGCTGAGTGATGACATCGCTGGCGGATTCTCGAACAGTGTCTCGAACTCCGACAACACCGACCACGCGCCCGCCAACCGCGACGATGAGGGACGATTCGCCCTGCGCGTCCAGATCGATCAACGTCTCAGAAACATCATCCGGCAACTCGATGCCTGAGCTATCGAACAATCGTCGGTTTCCGACGACGAGCCCCAGCCGACCGTCTGCATCTGCGGAAAACCCTGCGGCCCACGTGCCAAGATCCGACTGGGAAGTTCGGGCGGTTACTCCGGAACCGGGATGCGTTTCGAAATCGTACACGCCCGGAACGACGCATTCTCGAGCTGCCGCTTCGCGACAAACCAGCCGAGCAATCGGGTGCTCGCTACGTCGTTCGGCGATCGCCGCAGTCCGTAGCAATTCCGTCTCGTTGACGCTTTCTAGATACGAAACGATGGAGCCCGTTTCCAACTCGCCCTTCGTCAGCGTTCCGGTCTTGTCAAAGGCAATGGTGTCGACTGTTGCCAGTCGTTCGAGCGCGATCGACCCTTTGACAACGACGCCGGATCGAGCGAGCCAGGCCATGGCCGCCATCACCGCGCTGGGCGTTGCCAGAATCAACGGACACGGGCAAGCAACAACCAGCACGCTGAGTGCCGGCAGAAAACCCGGCCGCCATTCGCCCGTGCTGATTCGCCATCCAATCAAAGTGCAGACAGCGACAGCCAACACTATTGGAAGAAACATCCGCGCGAAGCGGTCTGCCGTTCGTTCGAGCGGTGCTTTGCGTTCGGTGGCCTCTGCGACGAGCTTGACGACTCGCGAGATCGTCGAGTCGGTGGATGCTTTTGTTGCCTCGATCTCCAGCGCCCCGAATTGATTCAACGTTCCGGCAAACGCGTCATCGCCGACCGTCTTCTCAACAGGCAGGCTCTCGCCAGTTAAGGCGCTTTGATCAACCGCCGAGCTCCCTCCGCGAACAACTCCGTCAACAGGGATTCGCTCACCAGGCCGCACAAGAACGACCTGCCCAACCGACACGTCGGCCACTGCGACTTCTTCTTCTCTTCCATCGTCAATGACGTGAGCCGTCGGCGGACAGAGGTTGAAGACTCCACGAATCGCACGCTGAGCACGATCGATGGTAAAGCCTTCGATGCTCTCGCCGCACAACGCGATGAACACGACCAGCGCCGCAGTTGCATGTTCGCCCAGCACGATCGCCGCGAGGCAGGCGATTGTCAGCGCGAGATCCGCTCCGACTTTTCCGTCGAACAGGTTCTCGAGCGTCTGATAGAGAATCCTTGCTCCGCCGAGCACGGCAGCCAGCAGGGCCAGACGAAAGCCACCGAGGGTCTGGTATTCGGACCAGGACGACACCCCGGCCTCTTCGAGAAAGCTGATTCCAAGGTCCGCCGCGAACAGGCACCCGACCACCGAAGTCAGCAGGTAAATCGGCGCAGAGCGGTAGTGAAACCCGCGTCCGGCATCGGCCGCAGAGCCACCCATGGGAGTCTCGTCAAGAAACTCGCGGCAGGATTCGGGACAGTAATGCATGAAGGTCCAACGTCAGGAAATGCAGACTTCGATGCTACCGAAGCACGAATCCGCTTTCCACGAGCATGCCGACCTCTGGCACCGTTGTCCTCTCTGTGAGCGCATGAGCTGACAGTTTGACAGGTCACGATCTCGTCCCGGGCATTGGTCACAGCCCGACTGGCGTTGACTACTCGGTAGTCGCTGCGGCTGCAGGCGGCCGCTTTGCTTTGCCGGGCGACGCTTCGGCAACCGCCGCAGGGTTCGACTTTCCGTCGGCGGGCTCCGCGCTCGCAAACGGCTTGATGCCTGGGTAT
>JBLFXD010000508.1:0-5725 GCA_047611045.1 Planctomycetaceae bacterium
AAGTAAGCTGACACACTTCGCGAAGAGCGAGTGCTTCGTTGACTCGCGGAGTGAAGTCGAGATGGTGGCCGGTGATGCTTCCTCCCAGACTTCCCGTGACGAAGATCCAGTCGCCGGGTTTCGCTCTGGAACGAGTGATCGCTTCGCCGGATGCAACTTCGCCGACGATCGCCACGTTAATGACGACAGGCCCGTCCCACGAGTTGGTATCTCCTCCGACGATGACTGTGTCGAACTCTTTGGCCAATGAATGAAGCCCTTCGAAGAGCTGCGAGGCGAAACGTTCATCGTGCATTTCCGAAATCTGGCGAGGCAGGGCGAGACTGACGAGAGCGTACTTTGGTCGGCCAGCCATCGCGGCGACATCGCTGAGGTTGACTGCCAGAACCTTGCGACCGATCTGAAACGGTGTCGCTGCGGCAAGGTCGAAGTGGACTCCCTCCAGCAGCATGTCGGCTGCGAGAAGTACATCGCCGACGGGGCTTATCACGACGGCCGTGTCGTCACCGATTCCGGTCAGGACGTTCGGCGAGCATTCAATCGCTGCGCGAAAGGATTCAATCAACCGGAACTCGCTGGTTCGGTCAGGAAGCATCGACGTTTCCGGTGGGTGGTGATTCGTCAGTTTGGGGTGACTCGGCGCGGCGAGGCTTGCCGGGAATGAGTCGGTAGAGTCTCAAACAAACCAGTAGGGCGACAAACGCAACGAGCGAGATGCCGGCCAGAATCGCAAGTCCCGGAGCATCGCCGAAGAGCCTGCGGATTGAAAACTCGTTCGAAATTTCGAGCATCCAGAGCGGCCGCCAGGCAAATAGAACGACGACCGCCGCCAGACTGAGGTACGGACCGAACGGTATGTAAGTTCGGTTGGTGATGATTCGAACTCCGAGGCCCATCGCGATGCCGCAAATTGGAGCGATCAGAAAAACAAAGACCAGCGGCTGCCATCCGAGAAAGCTTCCGATCATTGCCATGAGTGTGACGTCGCCCAGACCGAGACTTTCCTGGCCGAGCACAACCGACGACAACCACCGGACGAGCCAAGTAACGCCGCCGCCGGCAATCAGTCCGGTCATGCTCCAGACGAAGCCGTGCCAGTGAGTGTGCTCGCCGATCCAACCCGGGATGTGCGGCCCGCGGAGTTCGGCGACAGCCTGGTTCCAGTCGACCCAGAAATGCATCAACTGCGTGTCGCCGGAAATCGTTGCCAGCAGTACTCCGGCAACCATACCGGGAACCGTGATCTGGTCCGGAATGATGTACTCGCGGAAGTCGGTGACGGTGGCGGCGATCAGCAACGTCAGCAGGACGAGATGCCCGACCGCTCGGCCGTGCACCCAGAACGAGGCCGGCAGCACTTCGCTCGTCGAGTGCATTCTCAGACCAAAGATTGCGACGAAGTATCCCGCGAGGATCGCTCCGGTCAGCAGGGCAGTCAGTAAACGAGTCTGCAAATTTGCTCGGCTACCGGGCGGACTCTCGTTGATGCTGGGGTGGTCTTCGCAGAACTGGTCGCACAGTCGCAGCGACCAGACATCAAGCACTACTCCCAGCACTGCACCGAAGACAAACAGCCCGACTGCGATCGCCTCGAATTGATCCTGGATGAACTGGTCCATGAGTTTTCGAGAGCTTAAGCCGGAGTCGCGATTTCAGGTGATATCCCAACTGTTTGAACGGGCCGAGTTCGACTCGTCAGCGGGTTTGGCACGGCACTTGCCTTGCCGTCCGAGCGTATCGAAGCGGGCAGTGCGTTGCTACTCAGTAAGGGCTCGCTTCGAAACATCGATCTTAGACATCGTGACGGTCGTGCTCCCGTCGATGACGAACCAACGAAAGGTCCGGTCATTACAGGCAGCCAACCCGAACGGCGAATGGAAATTCCGGAGACCATTTACTGTAAAAGGACAGGCAATGCGTAGTGTTTTTGGTGTATTTCGAAAGCTGATGTTCCTGCTGGCTCTGGTGCCACTTCTTGCCCAGCCGGCTTTCGTGCTCGCTCAGGACGATACTGAACCGGCAGACGGAGCCGTCGTGAGTGCTCCTGCCGAGGGAGAATCTCCGGACGACGTAACTGACGGTGGAGAAGAAGGTTCCGGCGAGACAGAGGGTGAAGAATCCCCGGCGGAAGAAGTGGCCGAGCTCAGCGGAGCAAAAGTCGCATGGATGCTTACATCGTCAGCACTCGTGCTCATGATGACGGCACCGGGGCTCGCGTTGTTCTACGGTGGGCTCGTCCGGAAAAAGAATATTCTCGGCGTCATGATGCAGTGCATGTTCCTGATGGGCCTGATGACCGTCGTCTGGGGAATCGTTGGCTACAGCCTCGCCTTCGGTGGCGACAATCCATACGTCGGAAACTTTGATAACTTCATGATGGATGGAATTATCGCCGACGCCGACGATGTTCTCGGAAAAGAGTTGACTGACGCAGAATCGGCTGCAGTCAAAGCCAAGTGGGCAAATGAAAGTATCTTCTTTGTCTTCCAGGGAATGTTCTTCATCATTACTCCGGCTTTGATTTGCGGAGCCTTCGCTGAGCGGATGAAGTTCAGCACGATGTGTGTTTTCTCCGTTCTATGGGGGCTGCTGGTTTATTGCCCTGTTTGCCATTGGGTTTGGTCGAGAAGCGGTTGGCTCTGCGAGGCCAACAAAGCAGCACTATTCCCTGCACTTGACTTTGCTGGCGGAACGGTCGTTCATATTAGCTCAGGAGTTTCCGCGCTTCTGTGTGCTCTGCTCATCGGCAAACGAATCGGCTACCCGCAGGAGCCAATGCCACCGCACAATCTGACCTATACCTGCATCGGAGCCGCGCTGCTGTGGGTCGGCTGGTTTGGCTTCAATGCAGGTAGCGCTGGTGATGCCAATGCTGCCGCAGTCAACGCTTTTGTTGCGACGCACATGTGTGCCGCCGCTGGCGTTCTTGGCTGGTCCGCCATCGAGTGGCTGAAGCATGGAAAACCGAGCATCCTTGGAGCGTGCTCTGGTGCTGTCGCCGGATTGGTTTGCATTACTCCCGCGTGTGGTTCCTGCACTGCCGTCTCAGCCATCCCGATGGGAATTATCGCGGGTGTTGTATGCTACTTTGCCTGTGCGAAACTGAAGCAGAAATTCGGCTACGACGACTCCCTTGACGCGTTTGGTGTTCACGGCGTCGGTGGTACTGTTGGAGCGCTGCTAACGGGAGTCTTCGCGACAACGAGTTTGGCTGATCATGGCGGATTGCTCGAAGGAAACGCCTACCAGATGGTGCCGCAGATTGTGAGCATCGTCGCCACAGCAGTCTTTGCACTCATCGTCACCTTCATCATTCTGAAAGTTCTGGACGCCGTCATGGGACTGCGGGTCAGCCAGGACGAAGAAGTTCAGGGGCTCGACGTCAGCCAGCACGGCGAAGTCGGCTACAACTTCGTCTAAGACTTTGGTGGCTGAACTTAGTGATCACCTTGGCGAGGCTTCTTGATGAGGCCTCGCCGAGCGTTTTCAAGCGGTGACTTTTTCAATGTCCAATTAGAGACTAAGGGCGAGCGGGCCAGCGCTTCGACGTGTCGGTCCAGCCGCCGGCACGCCGTTTTGATTCCGATCGATGAAACGACGACAGCACCATGGACGCTGATATTCCAACGCTGAACGTCATCGGAAGCAGCCCGCCCATGAAGGCAGTGGCTGAGACGATTGAACGAGTCGCCGACACCGGCGTCGATGTGCTGATCCTGGGCGAGACCGGGACTGGCAAAGAGCTTGTCGCGCGGTCGGTGCACAATCTCGGACGGCGTGCGGATGGCCCTTTCGTTCCCGTCGATTGCGGAGCGATCCCCGAGAACCTGCTGGAAAGTGAACTGTTCGGTTACGAACAGGGAGCGTTCACTGGAGCCGACCGCCAACGGCGAGGTCTCCTCGAAACAGCCAACGGCGGAACGTTTTTTCTGGACGAAATCGGCGACCTGCCGCTGCTGCTTCAAGCCAAGCTGCTGCGAGTTCTGCAGGAGCGAAAACTGCGACGAGTCGGCGGCAACACGGAAGTGGACGTCGACGTTCGCATTGTGGCCGCCACGTCGCGTGACTTGGATCAGATGGTCCAGGACAGAACGTTCCGCGAAGACCTCTTTTATCGAATCAACGTCGTCAGAGTTGACCTTCCGCCGCTTCGCGAACGCGGCGACGATCTCGGGTTGCTGGCCGAACATTTCGTTCTTCGCTGCAGCCGAGAAATGGAACGGCGAGTTCCGGCGATCACTCCGGCTGCTTACTCGCTCATGCGTCGCTACCGCTGGCCCGGAAACATTCGCGAACTTCAGAATGTCATTCGCCGATCGATCGCGCTCTCAACTAACGACGAGATCAGCACCGATGATCTCCCGGTGTCGCTGGTCGCCACTGCCGCTGCCACAAACGGCAGTCCCGGCCGCAGCTTCTTTGAAATCCGTGACGAGTACCTGTCGCGTTTTGAACGCGAGTACTTCGAAAGTCTGCTGCGTCGGCACGAAGGCAACGTCAAGGAATCCGCACACGAGGCTCAGCTTCCGAGGGGCACGATCTATCGGCTTCTAAAGAATCATTCCGTCGACCCTGCCGAGTTTCGGCCTTGAGGATCGTTCAATTACTGTGTCCTGGCGGCGTGACACGCGCCACGTTCATGTGACACTGACTGAAATCGTGTTTCGTTTTCGTCCTAATCAGAACCGATACGTATTTTACGTTCGTAAGTCGCGTTCGAGGTTGGAGCCGAATTGATTTCGTGTCACACTGGCGAGGCGCGTCGGACGAGTCACTGTGTGATTCAGGCTTGAACTGTTTTGCGCAACTCATGCCAGGAAAGCAACTTGTGGTGAAGCGAAATTTTTCCGGGCAACTGGCACACCGTTTTCTATGACAAAGAGACCAGTTAGCTCGGCCAGACAGGTCTGAGGCAGAAGATCGACAGAGGCAGGAGAGGATCGATGAAGAAGATCGAAGCAATCATTCGCCACTTCAAACTGGAAGAAGTCAAAGACGCCCTCAACAGTATCGGCGTTGAAGGAATGACCGTTTCTGAGGTCAAAGGTTTTGGCCGGCAGAAGGGGCATAAAGAACAGTACCGCGGCGCTGAATACACCGTCGACTTTCTCCCGAAGGTGAAACTCGAAACCGTCATCGCCGAAGACAAGGCTCGCGAAGTCATCGACAAAATTCTGGAGTCCGCTCGGACAGGCCAGATCGGCGACGGAAAGATCTTCGTGACGAATCTCGGAGACACCATCCGAATCCGCACCGGCGAGTCCGGCGAAGAGGCCGTCTAACAAAGCAGGCCGAATACACAATTCATCAAACCTCACCCTCAACCAGCCCCAGCTCTACTGGCCGAAGATCACTTCGGTCGACAGAAGGAAATTCACGATGAAAAAAATTGAAGCCATCATTCGCCACTACAAATTGGAAGAAGTCAAAAACGGTCTCAACGAGATCGGCATTCAGGGCATGACTGTCACGGAAGTCCGCGGCTTCGGTCGGCAGCGTGGCCACAAAGAAGTGTATCGAGGTGCTGAATACACCGTTGACTTCCTGCCGAAAGTGAAGCTCGAACTGGTCGTCAGCGAAGAAGACGCCGGCAAAGCGATCGAGAAGATTACTGAAGTCGCTCGAACCGGTAACATCGGCGACGGCAAGATATTTGTGTCCGATCTGGCAGAAGTCATCCGCATTCGTACCGGCGAAACCGGCGGCGAAGCTCTCTAACTAAACC
>JBLFXD010000509.1:0-5723 GCA_047611045.1 Planctomycetaceae bacterium
GCAGCCCCCGGATTTGCAACCGGTGTATCGAACACGTTTGCTACCGGCAGCGTCGGGGTACGATCTTTCGCTCCAGCCACTTCGAACGTGCTGCCTGCGTCGCCGTACGCAGCCCATCGGTCATACGGCGTTTATTCAGACGGCCCGGTCACTCAATCCTTTTCGGCAGGAGTGTCAGCCGCCCCCGTCTACCCGACAGCAACGTTTCGCGGCACGGGCGGTTATGTGAACGCAGTACCAGCCCCGTATTACTCGGCGTACTAACACAGAGCCGGAGATCTTCGGAGATCAATTGCCCTGCAAACTGGCAGGCCGCTTCAACGACGTTTACCGCAAGAAACACGGGAGCCGATTCACGATCAGCAAGGTCGTTAGTCGGCTCTTTGCCTGCGCTGGACGATTTTCCGCTCGCTATCAGCGATCGGATATTCGGCATCGAAGCGGCGTTATGAGGCGCTCAGATTTCGCACCACTATGATCCACCGCTCGCGGATGGCGATGCCGTTGCGAACTTCGAGAGCACCGCTGACAACCACAGGGCGACCGTTGGCTTTGCGAGCGACTTCCAGCTCGCGATCCTTCAGCTCCAGCTCCCACGTCTGCTGACCGTCTGAAGTAAGTTCGATCGTCGCACCCGTTGTCTCGCCACCCAGCGCCACGACGTCAGTGTGAATCAGCCCGCGGCAAACGACGGACACTCCATGATCCTTTGAAGACGGTTTACCACTTCTGAGTTCGTATTCCTTGA
This sequence comes from Planctomycetaceae bacterium, assembly GCA_047611045.1. Lineage (GTDB taxonomy): Bacteria > Planctomycetota > Planctomycetia > Planctomycetales > Planctomycetaceae > JABMPE01. The sequence continues at coordinate 749 of JBLFXD010000509.1, forward strand.
TCCTGACTGGCTGAAGAAACAGGCCGCTGCGGCTCCGTTCACGATCGCATTTCGGAGCCCCCTTCTGTTCCTGTTTCGAACATTGAACCAGGGCACCGCGAACCGAAACAGTCTTACCATCCAGGGCTGTCGCTTTGTCTTTCAGCTGCGGGCTTTTGCCGAAGTCGATGGCGAATTCGGCGGCCACCTGTTTCGGTTTGCCGGCCGCAGTGATCGTGCCTCGGGCAGCGCTGTATTTTCCGACGACCGAAAGCTGTACGTATTGCCTGATTTGCACGCCGTCGTCCGCGCGGACGTTTTCACCGGCAACGCTGAAGACGAGGCCGGCCGCAAACATGAGTTGGGCAAGGCGATAAGACAGACCGTTGAATCTGACAGACATCACAAGCGTCCTTCAAACATTTGCAGAGAACATGAAAACTGAGCGAAGGGAATCAAGCATCTCGGGCCGCACTTCCGAACGATACGAAAACAGGCTCGGATATTTCAGTCAAATACCCGAGCCATTCTGTTTTCGACCAGACTTTCCGAATCTGATTCTGGAAAGTTATGCCCGCTGGAATTCCCGCAGCTGTGCCGAATTGGCTGCAAACTGTCACCGGGTCCTGAATCATTTCTGACTGATCGCGAATGCCTGAGCATCCAGAGACCCGCCGCCTCGAATTTTCAGGCGTCCATTTTTCGGCAAGCGAATCCACCAGCTGACGCTGTGAGTGCCTGCTTCCAGCGTGGTACTCAGACTCGTCCCAAAACTGACGTACTCATTCTTGCCGCCTGCCGTCACGACTCGAAACGATGGCTTGTGGGCCAAATTTCCAATTGAGATCCCGGTCACAAATGTCTGACTGCCAACAACGCCTGCGGCACTCGCGCTGGCAAACAGGTTGATCGTCGCTTTTTCTCGCAGGACCACGCGGCGTGTAATCAAAGTCGAGTTCGAACCGAATTCTTCGGCGCTCGCGAAGAAGAAGTCTTTCACCCCCGGAGTTGTGACAGGCGGTTTTTCTGGTGGCGTTGCACCTGGCGGTTTTGTAACTGGTGGATTTCCCAGCAGAAAGCTGACATCAAGTTCGAGGCCATCCTTCCATGACTGGGCGAGCTGCGGATTCTTTTTCGCATTCTTCATCAATTCCTGTTTGAGATCGAAGAACGTGGCATCCCTGAACTTTGGCGTCCCCAGTAACAAAGCAGCGGCGCCACTGACATGAGGAGTCGCCATGGATGTGCCTGCCAGGTACGCAAAGTCGTTCTCAAGCCATGTACTGAAGATGTCTTCCTTCTGAATTTTCAGACCGGCCCCGCCAGGCGCTCCAATGTCGACATTCTTTCGTGGGCCGAAGTTGCTGAATCTGGATCTCCCGCCCTGAAAAGTGACAGACCCAACGGTGATGACATTGTCGTTCTCCGAGTTGGCTGGAGAGTACTTGTTGAAGTCGATGTTCTTGCCGTCATTTCCTGCCGCCACGACGAACAGAATCCCCGCGTTCTGAGCGCGATGAATGGCTTGTTCGAGAACCTTGGGGATTGGCCCCTTCCCTCCCCAACTGTTACTGATGATGCGGGCACCGTTGTTCCGGGCGTAGTCGATACAACGTACGGCGTCACTGGTCAGCCCCCCGCCGCCGGCCGTCAGAAACTTCAAGGCCATCACATTTGTTTGAGCCATTCCGATGACTCCCTCGCCATTGGCGACACCGGCGATCGTTCCCGCACAGTGAGTTCCGTGCCCGTTGTCGTCGCGAGGGTCGCCTGAGATTCGACCGTTCACAAAGCTCGCTCCGTAGCGGTCGTCAATGACACCGTTGTTGTCGTCGTCAAGATTGTTGCCAGGGATCTCGTCCTTATTGACCCACATATTTTTCAGGAGATCGCTGTGGTCGTACTCAACGCCGGTATCAATCACGGCGACAATGATCCGAGACGGATCGCTGATGTCCTGCACTTTGCCGGCTCCCGTCTGCTGAATTCCTCGGACGCGACTCAGCTCCGAGCTTGAGCTGGCAGCAGCGACCTGCAGGTCCTCGGCAGGAACGATCACCGGTTTCAATTCATCTTCGGGGACGGTCATGACAACGTTGCGGGAAATTTGCAGCGCCCGGGGAACTTTGGTGAGCGCGAGAAACTCTACCGGCTGAATCCCCGGGGCACGCGCTACCGGATTTTCGGGAACAGGAACCGGCGCTACGACCACGAAGCGGGCTTCCTTGTTCGTGTCGAGAAGATCGAAGCCGGCCTTGTTGAGCGATTCTTCCGACGGTGGCTCTCCCGGCGGATACTCCATGATCAGCTGTTCGGAATTCACGGCCAGGGCGGAGACATTGCCGGGCCTCGTGGTATTCTCGAATCCGGCCAGATCCGCTGCTCGGCCCTCGACAACCACGCTGCCATCGAGCTGCTGCCCGATGTACGTCGCATTTCGACGTACCATCTTCGCCAGTTCCGGCGAAAGCTTACTGAGCCACGGATCCTGATCCTCGTTCTCAGCATCCGAAGAAGCGGACGGCACATAGGCCACACGCTGCGACTGAGCGAGCACGATCGAATCAACGATCGCGAGAATTAACAAGGTGGCGAGAAGTCTTAGCATCATGCGAGGTCTCCGTTTTATTCTCTGTTTCGACGACAACTTCAGTTCCGTCAAAAGTACATTCGCGTTTCTGAATCTGGATGCTTCTCAGCCATCAACAGACAAATGCATCACTCTCTGTTTGCAGTGGCGATCGCCGATTAAGGACCGCACGGAAAAGCCTCAACGATCAAAGCTCCGCCGCCACGAAACCGCAGTTCGCTTTTTGAATTCACGACCCACCTGATGACGTGAGTTCCGGGTGGAAGTCGACGGCGGCAATTAACGCTCAAGCTTGAGTACGTGTTTGCGGATGAAACGCTCGCCAATCGGACTGACGACCGCCACATTGGTGGATTCGTTGAGCGATCGTTCGAAATTCCAGTCGACAGTGCCTCGCCATCCACGGCGGACATCACACTGGCACTGCCTCGGACATGCACGTTGGACTCGCGCGAAAGTTGAATCTTCGCTTCCAGCACGACGCCATTTCCATGAATTCTCTTGCCGCTTGAGTCTGAGAATTCAGCCGACGCGACGATTGCACCAGCAACGGGAATCATCGATGCGGACGACGAGGCCGTGGCGGAAGGAGAGTCGGACAGAGCCGATTCAGCAGCCGGCTCTGAATTTAATTTTTCCGACTCAGACACCTCAGTTGCTGCAGAGCTGCCAGGCTCTTCGACTTCATAGCGAAAGGTCATCAACTCACCCGACTCAGAAATCTCGCTGATTCTGTGCAGGACCTGGCGAACCCTCGGGTCGGGTCGGTACGGTCGAAGTCCGTGCGGCTCAAGAGAGCTGACTCGGTTGACGCCGTCCGCTCGAAACAGGTCTTCCTCGTCACCGAAACCCTTGCCGCGTTCGAGATCGAATCGACCGTCGGCCTGCAGCAACGCCACCTTGTAATGGACGCCGTTTTCCGGCCAGCCTGGCACATCCGGATGACCTGGTTCGCGATTATGCGCCTTGTTTTCATCGATATGCCAAATCGCCAGACCACCCTTCCTTCCAGGCAGGTCACGATCAAACTTAACCGGTTGACGATTCTCGATCAGCAGATATTCATTCTCCGGAAACCCCTGTTGAATCTTGTAGACGTCGGGGTAGTCCTCGATTTGCCGGATCGTGTAAGTGCCAGAATTCGTGAGTTCTTTTACCTTGAGCCAATTCAACTGAATCTTCGCCCAAGGGCTGAAATGAGAGGGAGCGTGACCTTCTCTTTTGAATCCTTCCGAAAATCCCAAGAGCCCCCACGAGCCAATTCCTCGACCAATTCTGCCGTCGTAAAGATCCGGCAGGCCGCCGAGATGAGCAACCTCGTGTGCGAGCAGACCAATCCGGCAAGGAGCCGATCCTCCGACGCCTCGCAACCCGGTCGACAGGGAATACTCACTTACACGAACGTGTGACCTCCGCGAGGTCCAGAAGGGAATTCTCGTTTGGTGAGACCAAAGACGGTCTTCTCTGGGAATTCCATTAACGTCTTTGTCAGGAAACTCGGCTCCGTAGCCCGAATGCAGCACACTGAAGAGGTCGGCATACCCGTCGCCATTGCGATCAAAATCCCGAAAGTCGATCAGTTTGTTCTGATCGGCGAAGTCCAGGGCGTAACGAATCCCGTCAGCAATGCGTGTAAAGTCTCCCGAGTCCCCGTTCGCGTAATACTGTTCCGTCTCCGGCAGATCGATCCAGTCCACAATGTGGGTGGTGATCGACATTTTCTCGTAGGAAACTTCTTTGCTGTAGTCGTAAGCGCTGCCGGCGGGCGCATATTCAAGATGTCCACCCGGCTTGTTGAAAACGATTTCGTATGTCTCTGTCGAGGGAAGCGTTCGCTCCTCGTGCCCTTTGAATCTCAGCAGCAGAACCAGCTTCCGAATTCTGCCCGACGGATCAACGATTCTGTTGCCAGGAGGAGCCGGAGGAATCGGAGCACGGTTAACCGGAGCACGATGCAACTGCCCAGGCAGAACACGGAAATGGACGTGCTCGCCGCGATCGTGCAGATCATCATCGTCGTGATCGTCATCGTGAGCCGCTGCGGCTACACGCGGAGGTTGACCGCCTTCAGCGAGCAGCGCCCTGATCAATGCTTCGACTTCGTCGTCAGCCACGAGCAATGACGTTTGACAACACAGCACCAGGGACAGGATCAGCCAACGATGCAACAATCCGTTCTTCATCGCGAAACTCCCGAACTTTCAGACTTCAGCCCACGCAGCACTCAACCCCGACCCCGACCCCGACCATGACCCCGACCCCGACCCCGACCCCGACCCCGACCCCGACCCCGACCCCGACCCCGACCCCGACCCCGACCCCGACCCCGACCCCGACCATGACCATGACCATGACCATGACCATGACCATGACCACGACCACGACCACGACCACCGAACGGGCTTT
>JBLFXD010000510.1:0-5696 GCA_047611045.1 Planctomycetaceae bacterium
GTCGACGGGGCTTTCGTCGCGGAGTGGTTGCAGGCAGTTTTCGGGATAGTCTTCCCGGCGAAGGAGGCTGAGTCCGTCGCCGGGTTGCTCGTCGAGTTCCGACAGGATAACGATGCGGCCGCCACGTTCGACCAGTTGCCGCGCGGTCGCGACGGCTCGACCAATCTGATTCCAGCCGTGGCCGGACACGTCGGTTGAGACGGCGACGACGACGGTATCGACTCGCTCGGGCATGGTGACCAGCCAGTTGTCGTCGAGTTTCTGACGCGAGCGTTTGAAGACCGCGTCGGTGCTGCCGGCCAGAACTTCCAGAACTCCGCCGCAGTCTGAAGCGACGACCTGCACGCAGAATTGAACTCCCATCAGCCAGGCGATTTCGTCGACAAGCTGTCGCAGCGGACGTTCTTCTCGCGGTGAGAGTTCGAGATGTCCCTGACCGACGGTCTTGCGCAACGCCTCGATGTTTGACAGACCGGGATAGAGGACGCTGTTCGTTCCTCGGTAGCCGAGCAGCGTGTCGTAAGACGTGGCTCCGACGGGCAAAACGAAGTCGGCTTCGACCAGTTCCTTCGCGAGGTAAATGGGATCGCCTTTGGTCGTTGTCGCCAGGTAGCCACAACTGTCTTCGGCCAATGGGTCGTGAATTTTCCAGGTCGTGGCCTGCTGGACGGAAATCGGCAGTAGCGATCGAGGGTCGGTCGGAGCTTTCTCGCCGACGGCGACCGGCTGAAGGATTGTGACATTCGCTGGATCGATATCCCGCCGCTCAAGGTACGACCAGATCCCCGCGACGACTTCCGTGGCGCCTGGAGTGTCCCGGTCCAGTGCGACGACGACTTTGTCACCCGGAACCAAGGCCTGATCGAGCGTTGGGAGATCGAGCGGCGACGCCAGAGCCTGACTGACTGCGGCGGTGACATCGGTTCGCGGAGCAGGCCCCGGACGGAAAACGGCAACGCGAGCGGCATCGATTTCGGCAGAGAACTCGCCGTCGACACCGTATCGAAGATTGATTGGAATTGACTGTTGAAGGGCCACGAGGCGGTTTCCGGTGGAAGTCAGGGATTGAATGAGGCATCGGGTGGCACTGATTGTTCGCAATCAATGTCGAGAAGCGACCAGAGAAAACCGAACGGTATCGTAAATGACCTCTTGCGGCTTCGCCGCACAGGTTGCAAGCAACCTGTGTCACCCAGTGGTCGGACCCCATCTTAATACTCGGGCGAAATAATTCAGCCACAGAGAGCACAGAGGCCTCAGAGTCACTCTGTCACGAGTTTTCTCCGTGTCCTCTGTGCTCTCTGTGGCTGAAATCTTTCGAGTACGCGGTTGGAAGATTCCGGTGAAGTCAGTAAGTACACTTTCGCCGCTGCCAGAAACTACTCCCGCTGTTGAGATCGAACTGGGCTTTTACCGTGTCGCAGAATCTGGACGAAGACGATCAGCTGATGGTCCGTCTCCAGGATGGCGATTCCAGTGCGTTTGACGAGATCGTCGATCGGCACAGCGGGCCTCTGTACGGATTTTTCCTGAAGAATTCCCGGAATCCGCAACTCGCAGAAGACCTGACGCAGGAAACGCTGCTGCGGCTGTATCGGCAGTTCTGGAATTACTTGCCGGTCGGACGGTTCAAGGGCTGGATGTACCGCATCGCTCGGAACCTGCTGATCGATAACGTCCGCAAGGCATCGCACGACTGCCTGGTCAAAGCGGTCAAAGGGAAGTTTGAGGACGATACCGACCTGATCTCGACCGTCGCTGGCGATTTGCTGAGTCCTCAGCAGGAAGCCGATCATGGCGAGCTGAAAGTTCTGGTTGAGAAGCTGCTGGACGATCTTCCCGAAGAACAACGACTGACCTTCACACTTCATCACTTTGCCGGTTTGTCATTGCCGGAAGTCGCCGAGGCTCTCGACACTTCCGTTCCGACGACGAAGAGCCGCCTGCGACTGGCTCGGGAAAAGATGAGCAGCTGGCTGCTTGACCGAGGCATTTTTAACCCGCACCAACCCGATGACTGACGTACGGCGATTTTCGCGACATACCAGATCTCGACGTGCTGCCGACTTCTGATTGGCGGTCGGCTCGCCAGGAAATTTCAAAACGCAACAATCCGAATCCCGAGTTCACCGTTAGCGGCGGCCACCGCTGAAAACCGGAGCCCAGACATGACATACTTCAGCCGGCTGACTGACATCGTCACCTGCAACCTGACCAAGCTGCTTGCCGAAGCCGACGATCCCTCCGCCGCTCTGCAGGAGATCATCGCCGAGATGGATGCCGGAATGGCCGGAGCTCGGCGCAGCATGCAAACAGCTCAGCGCAACGAAGATCGCATTCGCGGCGAGGTCGAAGAACACTCCGGCCAGATCACTCACTGGTCAGACAAGGCGAAGGAGCATCTGGTCGCTGGGGTGGAAGATCAGGCTCGGCTGGCTCTGGTGCGAAAGCGCGAAGTCGAGGATCTGGTCGCCGGTCTGGAGCAACAGCTTGTGGCCGCCGAGCAAACTCGCGAACACCTGTCGACGACGTTCCGAGCGCTGGAAGCGCGACTCGCAGAAGCTCGACGGCGGCAACAAGGCGGCGCTGATGGAGAGGAATCCGCCGATGGCAATTCCGCTACTGCGCCTGATTCTGCCGCCGCGTCGGAAATCGAAGACGAACTCGCCGCTCTGAAGCGGGAACTCGGCCAAAGTTGACGTGTTGAGGCTGTGAATTTTCGATTGGCATGCCAGACAGGCTGATTCAGGCTCAGCGGCCGTAGCCGGGCTGAGGATTCTGTTGCGGCGCGGGCTGCTGTTCGGTCTTACGTTCGAAACTCCAGGCATGTGGAGCGGGGACGGGCGGAGAGTGCTGCTGCTCCGGAGCGACCGGTGCCTGGCTTGCCTGAACGGCTGGCTGCTGTTGAGCCGGCGGCGCAATCGGCTGAGGCGGCTGAAAGGTCGGCAGGTGTGGCCGCGGCGGTTGAGTAGCGGCCACAGCCGCTGCTGGTTGGTGTGAAAACCCGGCTGATTGTTGCTGCACTGTCTGGGGCTGAGCGGTGACTGGCGGATGCTCGTTAGGAGTCGTGATCGGTTGCGAATGGTCGATGGTTTCTGCCCGGTAGATCCACTCCTGAATGCAGACCCACTCGTGCTCGCAGGAAGAGCAGACGCAACTGCATCCGGCTCGAGCCGCCTGGAGTTTCGCAGCCAGTGTCAGATCAACCTTTGCTTCGCAGCCGGGGCAAAGCGTGTAGAAATCTTGTCGCTGTCTCATGATTCTGGCCCTTCTCTCTAGCGGAACTGCTGTCTTCCTGATGAGCTGTCGATCGTCCACGGGTTGTGTCTTAGTGCCGGGCGACGATCGGCGGGTTTTACCGAAGCCGCCTTGCGGGAGCGGGCTGCTCCTGCCAGGCGAGCATGGGGTCAGGCACAAACGAGCCCTTCTCGAATGGCGTACCTGGCCAGGTCGACTCGGTCATGAATCCCCAGGGACTGCATGATTCGGTATTTATGGCTGTCGACCGATTTGACCGAGATGTGCATCTTGCGAGCGACGTCTTTAACACTCAGGCCGTACGCCAGATGCCGCAGGACTTCGAGTTGCCGATCGCTGAGCTTCGTCAGTCGACTTTCGAACTGAGCTCGCGCGTTGCCTGAAACAGGGTCGATGGAAACTCGATCGCGGATCGGCTCCGAGTAGTAAGTGCCGCCTTTTGAAACGGCCTGAACTGCGGCTAGCAGACTGGACAGCGAGTCCGTTTTCAAAACGTAGCCGGCGGCCTTCGATCGAAGAGCCTGCTCGATATAGATGTCGGGCATCGAGCCGCAGTAAAAGATGACTTTCGTTTCGCGCTGCCGCATGGCCAGATCGCCTGCGAGTTCGAAACCGCTGCGACCTTCCAGATCGACTTCGATAATCGCGATTCTCGGCCGCTTCTCGATCAGCATTCGCATGCCGTCTTCGCCCGTGGCTTCGACACCGACGACTTCGGAATCCTGTTGGCCGTTTAGAAGCATCGAGATTGCGTACTGAGTCGCTTCCTGCGGCTCAATGATCCCGACGGTAATCGTTTTCCGTTGTGTTTCGACAAGCATCATTCCCGGGACCTCAGTTCTTACTCGAATTGGAATCAGTGGGCCGCTGGCACGGCCCGGACTTCAGTCTATTTCTCGTCTGAGACTGTTTGCGGGAGTCGCCGCACTGCGCACGTGACTCGCCGTCTGAAAAAGGTATCGGGGCCTGCTGATGTTAATTGTGAGAAGTGATCCCCTCCATTCGTGAGTTTGCGGGAACCTGCTTAAATTGCCACTGTCACATTCGTACGAATGGTAAGTATTCGAGGGTTTTAACTCACTTCCGACGACTAAGCATTGCATATCTGCGTCACTCGACCGGTGATCTCCCGCAGTGCGACGGAGGTTCGCCAGAGCCTCCTGGTTCTGGCGCCGTTCCGTCAGTTCGTGAATGGAAACATGTGGTCACTCACCGGCAGGATGTGAATACTCTCACTGGACAGGGAAGAATGCTTCCGCACGTGCAGTCCCTGCCCCGTTCAAGCTTGGAAGCAATCGTTCGAATTAACGGCTGAATCGCAATGACGGTCGGCCTGGATGCGTATTGAGGCGAATGACGCATCGCCGATACGATCCCGCCACTTGAGCATCTTGTGCAATCTGCCAGGTGCTCAGGAATTGATGTGGCCGCCCTGCTTGATTTTCAGCGGCGGCTACCCGCGATTTTCAGCGGCACAGGATCGCACTTTTTTCGAAATACCAGGAGGGTTCGTCATGGGTCAGCTTGCGACACGCATTCGGGGCCCTGTTTCTGTGATTGGCGATGTTCACGGACAGGTCGATCAACTTGTTTCGGTACTCGATCAGTTGAGATCCCGCCCGGACTACGACGAGCGCTGCATCGTCTTTATCGGAGACATCGTCGACCGCGGACCGGACTCCAAAGGGGCGATGGACATCGTCTGCGATCTGCTGGTCGAGCATCCTCGAACCACGATGGTCAGCGGAAACCACGAACTCGCCATGGCCGGCGCGCTGAATCTGATTCCGACCCCGGACTACGCAGACTGGGCACCGCGTTGGATCAACGACTATCTGTCGGAATCGACTTTCGAATCCTACGGCGTCGACCACGGCGACCTTGAAGGACTCCGTTCTGCGCTGCCCGATCGGCATGTCGACCTGCTCACCGATCTGCCCTGGGGAATCGAACATCCCGAATTCTACTTCGTACACGCCGGTCTGGATCCGAACACGCCGTTCGACATGCAGATTCGGATTCTCCGTCAGAAGGATTACTCGCTGAATCGGCCTCAGTGGCTGTGTTCAAAGTCGTACGTCGACTCGCCCGTTCCTCAGGATTGCCCGGTTGCGGTTGTCAGTGGACACGTCCAGATTCCGGCCGTCCGGATGGAACAGAAGAAAATCCTCATCGACACAACGGGGGGCGAAGGCGGTGATCTAAGCTGCGTGCTTCTGCCCGAGCGTGAAGTCATCAGCTCAAGCGGCAACCCGGCTGTCGAAGTGGTCGGAGAATCCCGGTCAAAGAAAAGCCGCTGGAAGCTCTGGTAGAATGCCGGCTGAGACAACCTTTCGCTATTCCGGTCATGGTGGCGCGGCGTCGGCCCTCCAGGTATCACCTCTCCCGCTTGCGGGGGAGGTCGCCGTCTCAGCGGCGGGAGGGGGCATCGAAGGTCG
>JBLFXD010000511.1:0-5660 GCA_047611045.1 Planctomycetaceae bacterium
CGCTCGGGGTCGTTGGAAACTGGTCGGAATGTCGAAAAAATCCTTCTCCACGTTCCGTCACGGCGGGTAGACTTCGGAGGCCTTCTTTGCGGTTCTTAACACTGGCATCCGGATTTCCGGTCCGGCCGCTCGCAGAGGGCGACAGATTACGACTTGGGTTTTGAGCCCGAACACACGATTACAAGCAAGCAGGATGTCGCGCGATTTCGTTCGGCATCAGCGGATTTCGAGAAATTCGGAGAACATCAGTATGCCGACCCGCACCACTCGCACCGCGATTATGGGGCTGTCAGTCACTCTGGCACTTTGTGTCGCACAAGCCGCCAAAGCCGAACAGGCTCCTCAGGCGAAAGTGCTTCAATACAGTGCCGAGTCTGGCGACGCCGTCCAGGCCGTGCTGCTGCAGGCACCAAAGTCAGCCGACACATTGACTGTCCGAGACCATATTGTTCTTGTTGATACGTCGGCAAGTCAGAATGGTGGTCACCGGGTTCAGGCTCTGGCGACTCTGGATGCTTTCCTGGCGAACCTCGCTGACGGAAGCCGCTTCCGGCTGTTCGCGGTCGACGTCGCTCCTGAAGAATTGACCCAGGGACTGACCGCGACAAAGGGCAAACTGGCTGATCGTGCTCGAGCACTGCTGGCTCGCCGAGCACCGCTGGGAGCCACCGACCTTGGTCGAGCACTGCAGACGGCACTCGCATCTGCCAAAACAGCGAAGAACGCTTCGGTCGTTTACATCGGTGACGGAGTCAGCGGACTTCGCCTGATTCCGACCGCCCGAATGCAGACGCTGGTCGACGGCTTCCGAGCCATCGAAGTTCCGGTCAGCAGCTACGCGATCGGACCCCGCCGTGACCTGCAACTGCTTGGAGTGCTGGCCAACTGGACCGGCGGAAACGTCGTGCTTGATGACGGTACTACAGACGCTCGAATCCTCGGCGGAAAGCTGGCTCAGACCGCTGAGCAGACCGTCGTTTATCCATCGAGTGTTTCGGTTCAGCCTGTCGGGACAACACTGCTTCCGGCGACGGCTCTGCCAATTCGAGGCGATCGAGCAACGGTCTACCTCACACGAGGAACGGCTCCGACATCACTCGTGGCTAAAGCCGCTACTGGCGAAGTTCGCTGGTCAGTCGACTCTGCTTCGTCAAATACGGACAACGCGTTTCTGGCGACTCTCGTCCAGCGAGTCGAGCATTCACCAGTCAACGCTCCTTTTGCCGGTGAGCAGCTGCTGACTGCGGCAAAGGACGCATTTCTTCAACGAATCGATCAGTTGTCTGCATTGGGAGACGCCGCACTGCTCGACCGGGACTTGAATCAGGCTGCCGAGTATGGCAAAGCGATTCACCAGCTCGATCCTTCGAATGAGCAGGCTACACGCCTCGCAAAGTCAGCCGCAAAGTTCCAGACGATCAGTCAGGTTTCACAGCCAGCCGATCCGAACGCAGCAACTGCCGACGCGACGACGCAGCAGCAGCCAGGCAGCCTGATCGCTGAAATCGAAGTTCTGCAGGCCATCAAAACTCAACAGTTTCAGTCAATCGTCGCTCGAACAATTCAGGAAGTACGTCGTATCGCCGAAGAAGACCCGGATGCGGCACTCAGCACAATCAAACGTGCAATCGGCGCGGTGAAAGCCGCCGAAGACATTGACCCGGACCAGCGAATCGCTCTGGCAAAGAGACTCCAGGGTGTGCTGGCCGATGTGAAAGGTCAGAAAGAAGTCGCTGAGTTGCGGTCGATCCGTGCTCAGGAACGAGTCGCCGCGATCGAAGCTCAGCGTCGGCTGATCGATGACATCGCGATCGACGATGACCGGCTGGAACGTCTGATCGACAACGTTCGATCATTGATCGAAACGGCGTCGCACGGTGAACCTGACAAATACCTTGAAGCGGAAGCTGTGTCAGAAGAGGCCGTCAACCTGCAGCCCGGAAACGGTGTTGCCACCGCAGCTCAAGTTGTCTCAGAGGCCAGCGGGCAGCTCTACACAGCGTTCTTTATGCGGTCTCTTCGAGCTGACCGGTTCCTGGAAACTCTCGAACAGGTCGAACGGTCACACGTTCCGTTTCCGGATGAGCCACCGATTCGATGGCCACGACCTGAAGTCTGGAAGGCTCTCACTGAGCGACGAAGGCAGTACGCGTCTGTCGATCTCCACAAAGCGACGACAGCCGAGCGCCGTATCACGGCAGCTCTGGATGATCAGACAACGATCAACTTCGCCGATACACCTCTGACCGACGTTGTTGATTACCTTTCACGGACCCACGAGATCCCGATTATTCTCGACGTGGTCGCGATCGAGGAAGCAGGTTTGCTGGTCGATGAGCCAGTCAACCTGGTTCTGGCGGGGATTACACTCCAGAGTGCGTTGAAGATCATGCTGTCAGAATTCGAACTGACATACGTGATCGAAGACGAAGTCATGAAGATTACCACCGTCGAAGTCGCTGCCGAAATACTTTCGACTCGCGTCTACCCGGTCGGTGACCTGGTCGTCGATCTCAACGCGTTGTCACTTGGAGGCGGTGCCAGTGGGCAACTCGGTGGTGGTGGTGGACAAGGTGGTGGCCAGCAGGGTGGTGGTGGTGGTCAGCAGGGCGGACAGGGCGGTGGCGGTGCCTTCAGCATTACTCCTCCAAAACTTCCGAAAGGCATGAGCCAGCAGAAGTCTGATAAAGCCGCTCCTGTTAAGCAGCCTGCCGATCCGGAACTGCGAGGAATCCTGGATGGAATCCTTAACGAAGCAGGCAGTAATGAGTCCACATCGACCGAACAGATTTCGTTCGAAGGGTACGCTCAAGTGAAGCCTCCAGTTTTCCGCCTCGACAATAAGTCGATCGAAGAACTGAAAAAAAAACGGTAGGTCCGAGTAAGTCTACGGGGAATGCGAAAGCTCAGCAGTCTACTGACGATAGCCGCAAGTCTCCGCAGACGAAGTCAACTGAGCAGAAGAAACGAGGGTCGAGCACTGATAGTGCCCGACCCTCTTCTGTTGCCCGACCCTCTTCTGTTGCGCCGCCCGATACACCGACTGCAAAGGTGAAAGCTGGCGAAGGCCGCGATCACCCTCGCGCCGCGAAAGCTGGAACCGAGTCGTCGGAGGACGCATGGCGTCGGCGTTTTTCGCAAAAGACGTTCGCCTCCAACGACATCATTCGCGCGGTGGGCAAGCTGCACGCGGCCGGCAAGCACGAACAGAACGTGTCTTTGATGCTTGCTGCCATCACGACGGGGCAGTCGCAACCGTGGATGTACGATGTCCTGCCGAGATCGATGAAGCTGGCCGGTCGGCCACAGAAGGAGATTGAACGGGCTCTAACTTCCAGAATCGACTTCACCACGACAAATCTGGATTCTCTGCTTATTTCTGCCGCCACGATGGCACGGCTCGACGGTACCAGGTTAGCGTTGGAACTTTATCAGCAGGCGGCGCTGCTCGATCCAACTCGACCGGAACCGTACGCGATGGCGATGAGGCTTGCCCGCAAAGTAAGAGATGTCGACGCCACTGAGTGGGCTTGTGCAGGAATTTTGACACACGTCTGGACGAAAGACTTCCAGAAGCGCCATGACGCTGCTCGAGACGCGGCGGTGGACACTCAGCAGGAGCTTTTCAAAGCTGGCAAACTGGAACGGCTTAAAGAGTTCAAAGTGGCAATCGCTCAAGCCGAGCGGCGCGACCTGCAGATCAAAGTCGAATGGTCGGGCGATGGTGATCTTGATCTGAAAGTCAGGGAGCCGTTGGGAACAGTCTGTTCGGTCTCACAGACAAAGACGGCGTCGGGCGGACTTTACATTCACGACGGGTTTGGTCCGCGCCGTGGAAATTGCTACGAAGAATACATCTGCGTTGAGGCCGCTCCCGGAACGTACGAACTACAAATTGAGTACGTCGACAATGGCACGATCGTCGGCAAACGCTGCGTTGTGACCATCGTCAGTCATGTTGGATCGGCGGAGAACCGTGTTTTTCGCTCCGTGGTCAGCCTCGATGGTCGCTCTGTGAGTGTTCCATTCAAACTTGAGAAGGGCCGTCGCCAACAGCTTGGACCAGCACCAGCAAAACAGCCGGCTGGTCAGGGCGCGACCCAACTCACCCGTCAGGAAATCATCGCCCGAGTTCGTCGCGGCGGTGGGCAGGGTGTTGCCGGACAGGTTGCTGCTCAAGGTGGAGCAGGGCAGGGAGCAGCTCCAGGTCAGGGTTTTCGATTGCCGGCCGGATCGTTCACGGCCGGAGTCGGTTTCACGCCAGTCATCGGTTTGATCAATGAGGGTGTTTCGCTGACGGCGAACGCGGTTGTTTCAGCCGACAGACGATTCGTACGGATCTCCGTGGCTCCGTTTTTCAACACGCTGCGAGAGATTCAAACATTCAGTTTCCAGGGCGGGGCTGGAGCACAGCAGGGGGGAGCGGGGGCTCAGCAAGGTGGCGGCGCCGGCCAATAGGCTCGACCTGATTTAGCAACAGAGCCATTCCGGCAGAAACTGCTGCCGAGACACCGTTTTTCGACCGACGAACTGGTCGGGAGATTACCGTCTCAATACGATTCGCGCCGGTTCTGAGTGAGCTGTCGCGTGACGGCTCGGCTGATTCCGCATCCCTGCGAAAAGTGTACGTTTCTCATATGGCTACGCCCCGAGTCTGCGTTCTACGAGCCCCCGGCACGAACTGTGATCCCGAAACTGCACACGCATTCGAAATGTGCGGCGCGAAGGCTGAGCGAGTCCACCTCCTGCGAGTCCTGGAAGACCCCACAATTCTGGCCGGATTTCAGGCATTGTGTATTCCTGGAGGATTCAGCTACGGAGACGACATCGGTGCCGGTGTCATCTTTTCGAGCCATTTGCGAGGCCGATTGTCCGACGCTCTGCAGGAATTTCTGACCGCCGACAAGCTGGTCCTGGGAATCTGCAACGGCTTTCAGACTCTGCTGAAGTCCGGAATCCTTCCCAACGGAGCGGCCGGAATCTCATCCGCTTCAGAAGCTGAGCCAGAGGCCACGCTCACCTGGAACGACAACGGTCGATACACATCCTTGTGGGTGAATCTCGCAAACCTCAGCGACAACAACGTTTTCCTGCGAGACATCGATCAGATTGAAATGCCGCTCGCGCACGCTGAAGGTCGGCTCGTCGTCCGCGATCCGGCGATTCTGGATGCATGGCGTCAGAACGGCCAGGCAGCACTTTGTTACTGCTCGCCGCAGGCTGATTCGAATGGCGAAAACAGCGGCGGCGATGCCAGCCGGTGGTTGACCGAAGAATTGGAATACCCGGTGAATCCCAACGGGTCATTCGCCAACATCGCAGGACTCGGCGATGCGACAGGGCGAGTGCTCGGGCTGATGCCACATCCGGAACGATTCATCCACGCCACACAGCATCCCGAGTGGACTCGTCGGAAGCTGCGCGGCGACGGAGACGGGCTCAAGCTCTTCCGGAATGCGGTCGAGTACTTCGGTTAGGGGCGACTGAGTTGGAAGATAGTTCAACAATCACAACCTGAAGTGTGACTTTTAAAGTTGCGCACTTCAGCCGCGTAGCGGCGACAGCGCATAGCCGTGGGCGTCAGCCCACGGCTAAGGATCAAAATGAGCATGTGAGCCGCGAAGCGGCGGCAGCGAGATGATCGCGGTCGCCGCGGCGCG
>JBLFXD010000512.1:0-5645 GCA_047611045.1 Planctomycetaceae bacterium
CCTCAACAACGGTCAGACGATGGAGTTGTCACCGCTGTTGATCGAGGCGTACTTCGAAGTCGCTGAGAACGCTCTGGATCGATGTGTCGTCGACGAGAACTCGAAGCCGTCGATCCAGAAGTTCCGGATGGACCTGGGAGAGGGCATTAATCCGACACCGTTCCCTGAGAATCTGATTTTGGGCGCGTTGAATCACCTGTTGCCGAATCAGGATTTCATGGTGACTCAGCTGACCGCTCAGAAACCGTTCGACTTTGATCCGTTTTTCATGAAGACGAAGTACCGGTTCAACGAGGGCTACCAGGGAAATTCGACGGTTCGCGGTTGGAGAGACTACGACAGCATTTATCACTCCGTCTTTGCATGCATGCGAGGCAAGCCGGGGTACCCCAAAGGGCTTGCTTATCAAACGGTGCCGGAAGGTTTGCTGCTGCGGCCTTCGGTTCCGAGTGCCGAACTCTTTCAGGTTGAGAGCACCTACGGCCCGCAGGCTAACTTCAAAATTTCGCTGCGAGAGCTGCCGGACCACGGACGTTTTCGCGTCACTGTCAAAGCGGCAAAATACAACGATGGTTTGCTGCTTGATCCAGGGACGGAGCCAGCAGCGAACGCTGCCGAGAAAGATTTCTTGACGGTTCGCGATCTCGCGTCACCACAGACGTTGCAGGTCAAAGACGCCGGCATCTATCAAGCCGACGTTTATCTCGAAGCACCTTCCGGAGAAGCAGTTCCGTCCGACAGTTCGAAGCTGACAGAAGATCTGGTCGCAGCATGGCCGCTCAACGGAGACGCGAAAGCGAAGTCAGAACGAAAAGAATTGACGGGCCGTCTGGATGGTGACGCGAAGTTTGTGGACTCGCCGTTTGGCCAGGCGATTTCGCTCGACGGAGACGGCGACTCGGTCGTGATTCCTCGCGACGAGTCGATGAACGTGGGCGAGGGAGAATTCACCGTCGCGGCCTGGATTCGTCCTCACGAACTTCGACAGGGAGGCATCTTCTGCCTGGGCAAATACAGTTGGACTCACGGCTGGTACTTCGACATGCCCAACAATCAGGGAGTTCTGCGAATCGAAACGGTCAACCCGGCCAATCAATCCAACGGTACGGTAGCGACGCGACCGGGAATCATTCGCAAGAACAAGTGGCAACACGTGGCGGCTGTCGTTCGCCGGGGAGAAAACAAGACGGAGCTTTTCGTCAATGGTTACAAAGTCGCGGCGGGGAACGTCGCGCCGACAAACCTGGACAACCCGAACATCAATCTGTACGTCGGCCGCATTCAGGATGCTCAACAGTTCAAAGGCGAGATCGACGAAGTTCACTTCTTCCGCCGCGCGTTAGGCATGGCCGAGATTCAGGCTCTGGTTGAACCTGGTCGCAAGTTCGTCCAGCCGCCACCTCCCGAGAAACCAAAGACGCTGAATCTACAAATCGGCAAGAGCCATTTCGCGGCGACACTCCAGCAACCGGCCTTTCTTGCCGTCAGGTTGCCAGCCGGCCAGGTGCCTGTCGTCGCGAAGTATGGCGGGGCCGCGATTCCTCACCGAGTAGTTTTTACGCGTGTCGATGAGCCGTCAGAACTCGGAGCGAAATTCGCAACGTTTGAAAAACGCCTGCCGCGTCTCGGAGTGCATGTCGGACTTCGGCGCGACTGCGGCAGTACGTTAACTCGGGTCGGCGACGCTCAGGTGGTCTCTGACCGCGAATTGGCCAGCTACGTCTTCGAAGGAGCGATCAGCAACTTCCCGAGTCCCGACGTCCAGAAAGAAAACGACAACTACCTGGCCGGAGTGCGCGAGATCGGAATTCGAAGTGAGTACACAGACGGTCGCGACATGCCGCGAATGCTTGTCCGGTCAGTCGAGTTTGAAGGCCCTTACTACGAGACCTGGCCGCCGGTGACTCACCAGCGGATCTTCATCGAGTCGAATCACAAAGACGATCAGCCGGCGTACGCAAAGGAAGTGATTCAAACCTTTGCAACTCGAGCGTTCCGCCGGCCGGTGTCAGAGTCGGAACTTGCGGCGCTGTTTGCCGTCTTCGAGAGCACCTTCGCGGAAACGCAGGATTTCACACAAAGCGTCAAGGATGCTTTGCTGGTCACTCTGACGTCCCCGCAGTTTCTGTTCCTCACTGAAAACAGCGACAGCCCGGACGGAGAAACGCTCGACGGGCACGAGCTGGCTTCGAAGTTGTCGTACTTTCTATGGAACGCCGCTCCTGACAGCCGACTGCGTGAACTCGCGATGGCGGGTTCGCTGCATGAGACGATCGATTCCGAAATCAATCGAATGATTCGCGATCCACAGTTCGAACAATTCACCACCGAGTTTGTTTCACAGTGGCTGCAGCTCGACAAGGTCGAGGTCGTCGAGATTGATCGAAAGCGATATCCGAGGCTGACTCGCGACACGAAGAAGCAGTTGCGGGAGGAGCCCGTCCAACTGGTCGAGTATCTGATGCGAGAGAATCGGCCGCTGCGGGATCTCGTTCAGGCTGACTTCATCGTCGCGAACGAAGTCGTGGCCAGTTACTACGACCTTGGCGACAAAACAGAGCGCGGGTTCGACTTCGTCGCCATTCCCCACGGCCGGAAGACTCTCGGCGGCGTGTTGACGAATGCCGGGATCCTCGCCGGTTTGTCCGACGGCCGAGAATCCAACCCCGTGAAACGAGGTGCCTGGCTTGCTCGCAAGATCATCGCCGAACCGCCCGATGATCCGCCGCCGAACGTTCCCGCATTGCCCGAAGAGAATTCGAACCTGACTCTCCGCCAGAAGCTGGAGCAGCACCGCAATCAGGAGGGGTGTGCGAAGTGTCACAAGGGGATCGACCCATGGGGTGTCCCGTTTGAGCAGTTCGACGCTGGCGGCCTGTTCAAACAGGCGGAGTCGGTCGACGCCAGTTCGACGCTGCCGGACGAGACTGAAATCGCAGATTTGAACGATTTGAAGACGTATCTGGCGGAAGATCGGATTGATCAGGTTGCGTTCAGTTTCCTGAAACATCTGACGTCATACGCGATCGGCCGCAGCCTGACCTACAACGAGATTGAGTTCCTGAAGGAACACGGGGTACGATTGAGGGCCGACGATTACCGCATGCAGGAAATGATCAGGTTCGTCGTGAACAGCGAAATGTTTTTTGAGAAGTAAGTCACCGGTTGCCGACGATCAAGAAGTCGTACCTTCCGCACGAGTTCCAACTTCCACCCTCCTCGGAATTCACTATGGCCAACTCCGCTCAACTTGACCGCCGTGCCGTTCTTAAGGGACTTGCCGGAGCCTCACTGGCTCTGCCGGTTCTCGACGTAATGGGCTCTGAAGTCGCCGAGCAGTCGCCTCGCCGGTTCTGTGCCCTGTACACAGCCAACGGCATGTCGCTGCCGAATCAGAAGAATGAGATCCCCGACTGGCACTGGTTTCCGACTGCGGAAGAGAACGGCAAGTTTGTCTTCGGAAAATCCACCGAGCCGCTCGCCGGGTTTCGTGACCAGTTGAGTTTCATGGGCGGCCTCTACCACACAAGTGGCCCAAAGGCCGACCCGCACGTTTGTTCGGACATGTGGCTGACCGGTGCTCCGCTGCACGACTCGAAGCCAGGCAAATACAACTCGGTTGGTCTGGACCAGATTATCGCGCTGCACACAAAGCAGCATTGCCGTCAGCCATCGCTGGTCCTGTCGATCGATGCGGGGACCGGCTTCCTGTCAAGAACCGGAACGATTTCGTACAGCCTCGAAGGCAAGCCGATCCCTGCTGAAAACAATCCTCGCCGAGTTTTCGACCGACTCTTCCGAGGTGACCGGGCATCGCTCGAGTCCAAACGCGACACACTGCAGAAACGGCTCAAACTGGTGGACGCCGTTCTGGAAAACGCTCGGTCGTTCAATCGAAAGCTTGGCAAGTCTGACAAGCAGAAGATGGATCAGTACCTGACCTCACTGAACGAGGTCGAGTCACGGTTGATCGCGTCCGAAAAGTGGATCGACATTCCCGTCAAAGAGCAGGATTACTCGCACCTCAATCTTGACGTCACTTCGGAAGGCGAACCGGCTGAATACTACCGAAACATGTTCGACCTGATCGCGCTGGCGTTCGATGCAGACATCACCCGCTCGGTCGCCTTCATGCTGAACCGTGAAGACGGGATGGGCATCAGCGATACGTTCCCGCTGAAGCTCGGTTTAAGCCGTACGCACCACAGTCTTTCGCACGCTGGTGACAAGGACGGCCAACTGGACTTCGCGAAGTACGACCGGTTCCTCAGCGAGCAACTCGCCTACTTCTTCGAACGCCTCCAGTCTTACAAAGATCGCAACGGCAGCGTCCTCGACAACAGCATCGTTCTGTTCGGCAGTGGAGCCAGCACGACTCACAACCCCAGAAACCTTCCCACGATGCTGGCTGGTGGGGCAAACATGGGGCTGAAACACGGGGCTTACTGGCGAGACGGTGAGACGCTGATGTCTGACGTCTTCCTCAGCATTCTGCGGTCCATGAAGATCGAGCAGGACTCGTTCGCCGACAGCACCGGCGTGCTGCAGGATTCGATCTTCTCCGCGGTCTAACATTCAGTCCGTTGTTGCGTAGGGTGTGACAAGCGGAGCGAACTTCCAAACTGGTGTGCCCGCGCGGGCAGCTGTTGGAGTTCATGCCGGTCATCGAAGCTCAACGATCTCCGCGCCGGCACACCGCAATTTGCATTCAGCCCGCTTGTCACACCCTTCGAATAACCGACTACTGCATCGCTGTTTTGTTGATATCTCGCGAGCCGATCTTTCGGCTCATTCTATTCAAAATAGAGCCTGAACAATCACATGATGATTCGCATAACGATTCCGGCTTTGCTCGCGGCGCTGTGTTTCGCCCGCGGCGTTTCTGCGGCCGACGACTCCGTCGACTTCAGTCGTGACATCCTGCCGCTGCTGTCTGAAAATTGTTTTAAGTGTCACGGGCCTGACGAGGCCAATCGTGAGGCTGGCCTGCGGCTCGACAAACAAGATGCCGCCGTCGCGAAACTAGAATCTGGTCATGCGGCGATTGTGCAAGGCAAGAGCGGGAACAGCGAACTCTTCAAGCGGCTTCTTTCCAGCGATGCAGACGTCAAGATGCCGCCGCCCGATTCCGGGAAGAAACTGACCGATGCTCAGATTGCGTTGATCAAGAAGTGGATCGACGGCGGCGCAGAATGGTCAGGCCATTGGGCGTTTCAGCCACCGAAACCGCCAGCGATTCCGGTGGCCACGCCAGGTTGGCGCGCAAACAATCCAATTGACCAATTCGTGAATGTAAAGTTAGCAGAGGCAAAGTTGTCGCCAGAGGAGCGAGCGTCGAAGGAAACTCTGATCCGTCGCGCAACGCTCGACCTGACGGGCCTGCCGGCGACGATCAAAGAGATCGACGCGTTTGTGGCAGACGATTCCAAAGACGCTTTCGAACGAGTCGTGGATCGGTTGCTGAGTTCGGCCAAGTACGGCGAACACATGGCGAGGTACTGGTTGGACGCGGCTCGGTATGGAGATACGCACGGGCTGCACCTGGACAACGAACGGTCGATCTGGCTGTACCGCAACTGGGTGATCGACTCGTTTAATCGGAACCAGAAGTTTGACCAATTCACGATCGAACAACTCGCGGGCGA
>JBLFXD010000513.1:0-5626 GCA_047611045.1 Planctomycetaceae bacterium
GTCTGCGTGTGCCGTTGCAACGATGACGTCCGTTTCAGGCAATTGTTCTCGAAGTATCGGCAACAGGTCGTCAGCTTGCAGGTCGGGCAGCTTTCGGTCCATCACGATCACGTCAGCGCTGGCGAGTTCCGGATGCGCGAGCGCCTCGGCACCAGAGCCAACCGCGAACGGGTCGAAACCGAACAGCTCCAACAGATCACACAGATTGGCGCGAGTGTCCGGTTCGTCTTCGACGATCAGAATGCGAGCGGGGTTGCTCATGCAGGATCTTCAACAATGTTGAGTGTCATGGTAAACGTGGTGCCACGCCCCGGTTCGCTGGTGACAGACAGTTCGGCATCGTGGCGTTTGACGATTGCCTGAGCCAGAGCGAGTCCCAGGCCAAGGCCGCGTGTCTTTGTGGAGAATAGCGGCTCCATGATCTGCGGCAGTACATCGGGAGAAATGCCACATCCCGTGTCGGTCACAGACAAGGCAAACCGAGCGGGGCCGCCGTCGACTTCCGCAGAAAGCTCTTTGCAGCTCAACGTCAGCCGTCCACCGTCGGGCATGACATCGCAGGCATTGCGGATCAAATTGCCCAGGACGATGACGAGTTGCTCCTGGTCTCCAGCTACGTGGGGACAGGATTCAGGCCGGTGTTGCTCAAGCTCGATGTTCTCGGGGAGGGGGTTGGCATCCAGCGTCTGTTCAACGAGATCGCACAGGTCAACAGGACGCAGGGTCAGAACTGGCAACCTGGCGAATCGTGACAGGGCCGTGATGACGTTGTCCGAGATGACCACCTGCCGATCGATCCGTTCCAGGTGCTCCCGAACTTTTTCGGAAGGCGCGTCTTTCGCATTTAACAGGTAGTACACCGACGTCTTCACGGCGTTCAGCGGGTTGCGCAACTCGTGCGCGATGCCGCCCGACACACGTCCGAGCGTTGCCAGACGTTCCTGCCGCTGCTCACGTGCGGCAAACTCCCGCTGGTAAGCGACGTCGATAATCGCCATGTCGAGATCAAGAATTCGGTTGAGTGATCGGATGGCCGCATCGCGATCCTCAGTCGACTCCGGCGCGTGCTGCGCGAGTGCTTCCAACAGGCGACCTCGGATCCTCGACATCGCCACATTCGCGTAAAACTGATCGAGCCGGATCTCAACGTGTCGTTGCCCGACGCGAAAACGTCGCTCAACAAACTCTTCGTCGTACGGTCCCGAGAACAGGTCACTCAGCCAGCCACGCAGCGTCTGCTTCAGCCGTGCGATCTGCTCCTCGCCGCCCGTGATGACGCGGACGGCATTCGGGTGACGGGCGACCTCTTCGTAGAAATCGTCGATAATCTCGTGGAAGGCGGGTTCAAGTAGCGGCTTCAAAGTAGCCAGTCGATCGACATCCGCGTCGTCCCAGCCGACGTAAGCACGCAGCTCACGATAAAGCTCGAAGAGTTTCGACTGGTCCATTTGCCGTTCCGAATGATCCATAACACTCCACGTGGATGAATTGGCTTAATAGATTTGGCTCGGGAAAACGGACGACGCATGCGTGCGAAAGATTAGCCGCAACTGGCCATATTCAGCAAAGCCGTCGCGGAGAGACCTTTGTGAGCAACCCCGGTCAACGATTTCGTATTATCTGATGACCTGCAGCGACCACCAGATCACGACGGTCATGGCAATCAGAGTGTAGACAAACAACGACGTCAGAATCTTTCCGATACGACGGCCCGCTTCGGTATCGGCTGCTTCAAACTGCCGTAGTTCCTCACGAGTAAAGAGGGGATCGGCGGGGTGATCCGGCACGAAGGACGGATCGGGGATGCTGACCTCCGGTTGTTCAAGAAGTTCTGTGGACATTGTGCTGCTCCGATTGTTGAGAAGATCGTCAAATCGCGAGTTCACCCTTGCACACCGAATGCCAAAACTCGAAGGAGTCCTTTCAGCCAACGAAACAGAGCTTTTTCCGGAATGACAAAACCATCCAACTCGCGAGCTGGCGTTCCGCACTCGCACAGCGTGCGGAACCGCGCGCCCGACGTCACGTACGTGTCGCACTCGAATGCCCGCTGTTCCGACTGTTAGCTCACTCATTCTCTGCGATGAGGACGGTGCGAACGTAGCGGTGGCAGTCGATGCAGCTCAGCGTGACGTCGAACCATGAAAGAGCGGCTCGATCGATAGAGTTGCCTTTGGATGCGACGATCAGCTTGTCGACGCTGCGACGGAAGTCTTCACTGTGATTGCGATACATGATGTCGTTGGAAACTCGCCAGTGTTCCGTGTCGCTCATTTCCTTGAGTTTGTTCGCAGCTTTGTTGATCAGCTTGCCGTCCTCCATCAGCAGGCCTTCCATGATGTCGTGCGAAGCTTCCATCTTCTGCCTCATGAAGACCGCCAGTGCCGGCTTTTCCTTCGACTCATCATCGGTGGCGTTCTTCTTTTTGTCTGTGGTCTGCTTTGCAGAATCCCTGGCGGGCGGAGCAGCGTCCACGCGTGACTCGTGCTGGACGGTCCACAGGACTCCACCGACCGATACGAGGAACAGCAAACCGAGCACAACTACAGAACGTTTACGTCGAAGCGACATTGTGAATCTCCTGACAGTGAGTGAATGATGAGTCGGACCGCACGAAGCGGGTCGCAAATGTAGTGCCGCTTGAGCAATTCCCTGTTTTGACGGACACATCACGTGCCATCGTCAGCCACAGTGCGACAATCCGCACGTTCTCCGAAAATGGAACTTCTGGAACTGGCAGTCGCGAGCTGGTTCGCTGGCGATTCTGCACCAGGTCGCTGAGTTGGCTACGGGTTCGCGCGAAGACACCCAGACCATCTCGAAGCGAAGAAGTCACAGCGCGTGCTCGATTTCATTCGTCGGCAGAAGCGGTCTCAGCAAGCCCTGCCTGTTGATCGTTGGTCGCCGCCCAAACCCCGTCGTGCAGGCCGAGGTTCATCTTCGTTTCCATCAACCCGCAATACAGCACCGGGACGACGAACAGTGAGACGAGTTCGATCAGCATTCCCGAGAACACAGGCAGTGCCATCGCTCGCGCGACGTCGGCACCTCGGCCGGTGGCGAACATGACGGGAAGCAGTGCCGCGAATGTTGTAAAGGCAGTCATCAGGCATGGCCGAATGCGGCGTTGTCCGGCACCAATGGTTGCCTCGCGCAGATCCTGCGGACTGTCGAGCTGACGGCGGGCATAGGTCTGTCGCAGATAGGTCGCCATCACGATGCCGTCGTCGACAGAGATTCCGAACAAAGCGATGAAGCCCACCCAGATCGCGGTGTTCATCTCGATGCCGAGAATCCCCAGCCCGATCATGCCACCGGAAAACGCAACCGGAATCTGAAGAAAGATAATCAGAGCCACAGTCAGGTTGCGGAACTCCAGATAGACCAACAGAAGATTGATAAACACGACCAGTGGGACAATGATCAGCAACCTTTCATTGGCTTCGATCTGATTTTGAAACGAGCCGACGGGCAGTAGCGAATAGCCAGAAGGCAAATTGAGCACCTCTGATTCCTGAGCAACTCGCAATGCTTCCTCGACGCTTCTGACCGTTTCGAGATCGCCCGACTGACCCGACGGTGAGAAGCTCACATGAGCGACCAGTCGAGCGTCTTCGCTGTTGATCATGCCCGGTCCCCACGTCATGTGCATCGTCGTGAGCGAATCGAGTCGCACGACTTCACCGGTCGGCGTCACAACGGGCAATCGGGAGAGTTCGTCAATGCGTTCTCGCAGGTTTCGCTGATAACGAAGTGCGATGGGATAACGCTCGCGGCCTTCCACTGTCGTCGTCAGGTTCATGCCACCCAGAGCTGCTTCGATGATCTGATTAACCATCATTGTGGACATGCCGAATCGTGCTGCGGCGTCTCGATTCATTTCGAACTCGATGTACGGTTTGCCCATCACGATGTCGGGATTGACGGTTGCCGCGTTGACCGACGGAACCTTTCGAAGCTGCTCGGCGACCTGCAGCGACGCATCGGCGAGTCCTTCCAGACTGTCGCCATAAATACGAACCGCCATCGGCGCTTTGATGCCGCTTTGCAGCATGACCACGCGACCTTCGATCGGCTGCAGCGGCGATGCGGGTGTCACTCCGGGCAGCGTCGCAACCGCATTGATCTGAGCCCAGATGTCCTGCACCGTCACTCCGGGCCGCCACTGCTCGACCGGCTTCAGCATCACGTAGGATTCGATCATCGCTGCCGGCGCCGGATCGAGCGCTGATTCTACTCGACCAATTTTTCCGAGTACGTTGGCCACCTCCGGGATCTCTTTGATCAACGCATCCTGAGTCTGCAGAACCTGCATCGCTTCCGTGAAGCTCGCCGCCGGGTACAGCGTCGGCATGTAGAACCAGGTTCCCTCGTCCAGCGCAATCCAGTCGTCGGTACGCAGGCCGGGGAAAGAGTGTTTCAACCGGACATAGCCAGGCAAGTCGTGCGGCTCTGCTCCCAGTGTGCGGCAAACAGTCTCGAACGGTCGCAGCACGGTGGGCAGTCCGATCCACGATCCCAACCCAAGCACCATGATCAGTGCCGGAGCAGCCATGAACACCAGCTTGTGACTCAGAAAGAACCGCAGCAGCGGCGTGTAGAAAAACAGGATCAGCCGGCTGGTCGGGTTCTCCTCAATCGGGCGCAGCCGCTCGCGAGTCAGCAGCCAGACGACACCACTCATAAGTAACGCCGCAATCCCGGCTGCTGTCAGAGTTCCAACCGGCAGTTGCTCGGTCAAGCCATACTGCGAGCCGATCAGAACGGCGACGAAACTGCCCACGGCGGCAAGGCCGGTGACGGTGTAACTGAGCCAGCGTTTCCATTGCGACGTTCGCAACAGCAGACGCGACAGCAAAGGAACCAGCAGCAGTGCCACCAAAACTGCTGCCAGCATGGCGAACGTCTTCGTCCACGCCAGCGGAGCAAACAGTTTGTAGTCGCGGCCGGTGAGGAAGAAGATCGGCAGAAAACTGACAATCGTCGTGGAGACACCCGTCAGCACCGCCGAGGCGACTTCTTCAGTAGCCTCGATGACGACTTGATCGCGAGTTTTGCGAGGCTTTGGTTGACGCTCCCACTCCACCAGATGCTGATAGATATTCTCCGAGATGATGATGCCCAGGTCCGCGACCTCGCCGATGGAAATCGCGATGCCAGCCAGTGACATGATGTTGGCATCGATGCCGAACACGCGCATTCCGATAAATGCCATCAGCACAGTCAGCGGCATCGTAATCGCCACCACGATGCTGGCTCGAATGTGGAGCAGAAACAGCATCACGACGACCAGTGTGATGACCAGTTCCTGCTGCAATGCTTCCGTCAGCGTGCTGACGGTCTCATCGATCAGGCCGGTGCGATCGTAGACGGCATGGATGCGTACGCCTTTGAGTCCCGGTTCGATCTGTTTGATCTTCTCGCGGAGGCGGTCAATGACGTCGCGAGGATTTTCGCCGAAACGCATCACGACCACGCCACCGACCGCTTCGGAACCATTCAGGTCGATGGCTCCGCGTCGAAAATCGGGACCAATCTGCACGTGACTCAGATCGCGAATCCGGACGGGAACGCCATCACGAGACAGGACGACCGTGTCCTCAATATCCTTGACGGCCTGACTCTG
>JBLFXD010000514.1:0-5616 GCA_047611045.1 Planctomycetaceae bacterium
TGAGGATTTGCCACTCGACGACAACTTCTACGCCGCCCTCAATCCAAAAATGCGAACCGTTCTGGATTCGATGAATCTGGGAGGCTTCGCGGACGCGCATGTCCGACTCGAACGTCAGCCGGGACCTGGGCACAAGATGGTTCCCAGCATGGTCGGATACTTAAAGGCCGGAACGATGGCGTTTCGCAGCTTTCCGTATCGAGTTGAAAATTTAACCGGCAAGCTCGACTTCGATGGTCGTGACTGGGACTTTACCGACCTGCGAGGAACGCATGGCGACGCGTTGCTGAACGCCGAAGGAAAATACATCACGTCGACCGGAGCCAGCGATCTGCAACTTCGCGTCACGACGCAGGAAGCGACGATTGACGAGTCGCTGCGAATCGCGTTGCCGCCACACTTGAAAAAGTTGTGGCAGGAGTTCTCACCGGGCGGAAAGATTCGCCGCATGGTGACCGACGTTCGAATGATCAAAGGGCAGCCGGTCCGCATCGCGCTGCCGGAAATTCAGATCGAAGAAGGCACCGCCAATCTCCGCATGTTCCCGTACGAGCTGACGGGAATCAGAGCGAACTACTCCTTCGCCGACGGATTGCTGAATATCAATTCGTTCGATGGCCGACACGGACCGACGGCGGTGACGCTCGAAGGGACCGTTCGAACCGAACCAAATGGCGATTGGCGAACGACGCTTTCAAAATGGTCGGCGAGGAACCTCGTGACCGATGCGTCGTTCCAGCGAGCGTTGTCGCCGGGCCTCAAATCGGTCTTCTCAGCATTAGGCGCTGACCAGACGCTCAACATGGCCGGCTTCCTTGAACTGCGAGGGACGTCGGACCCGCAGTTCCCGATCACCGCCGCCTGGGAAATCGCTACCGATCTGGAGAAAGGCAAAGTCAGCGCGGGGCTGGACTTTACCGACGTGTCCGGACGCATCATCTCAACCGGAACGTGGGACGGGTACGAGGCCGACGCTGACGGGATCCTCGACATCTCCAGTCTGAAGGTCTTTGACAAGTACATCCTGTACGACGTGCGTGGTCCGTTCGCGTTGAAGAAGGGAGTCTTCAGTGCTGGCTCGCGTGAGGCATTGATTCCTAACGGAGCGAGTCGGTCGATCGATTCCAGCGAGCAGGTTCAGGCGAAGTTTGTCGGCGGCGTGCTGACAATCAACAGCCAGGCAACAACATCCCAACCGACCGACTATCAGGCCCGGATCAACCTGTCCCACGGCCAGTTAAAAAGTTTCTCGCAACTCTACATGCAGAATCGTGATCGGCTGGAAGGAGTGATGAATGGCTGGATGACGGTCCAGGGGAAAGGTGCCCAGGCCAAGGACATCACCGGTCGAGGACAACTGCAGATCAGCCCGGCCGCGTTGTACGAGATGCCGGTCGTCTTTCAGGTGCTGAATACGCTCACCGTGGCTCCGCAGGACAACTCGTTCTTCGAGTACGGTCGCGTCGATTTTCAGATTGCCAACGAACAGTTCAACTTCAGCTCGATCGACCTCGTCGGTTCGCCGATGCAGCTTCACGGAACGGGGCGAGCTGGGTTCGATGACTCACTCGACCTTACGTTTGTTTCTGTGTTGCCGAACTCCCGAGTTCGCAAATCACAGGTTTGGATTCCGATCGTTTCTGAAGTGGCCGGGCTTGTTGGTGGAGTGGCGAATCTGGTCGGCGTCGTAGTTGAGGTCAGGGGAACGACCTCGAATCCGCAGACCAAAGTCATCCCGGCCAAGAATCTCGACGACGCTTTCAAGCAGTTCGTGAGATCCCTGAAGCCTTTGCCTTTGACGCCGCCCCGGCCGCCAGCCATCCCGCCGCTGGCATTCCCTGGCCAGCAACGCCGCGCGCAGCAATCGTCTCCGCGTTAGGACCGCTCGTTCAATAAGTGTCCGGTTTCGTAGCCTGACTCTCCGAGTCGGGGGCGACCCATGCCCGACTCGGAGAGTCAGGCTACATCCAGATGTGACAGTTATTCTGCGAGTGGTCCTTAGTGGTCGAGTTCGCAAATTCGCATAGGGTAACCCGAAGCGGCAGCGAGGGATTTGCATTCGTCAGAGCCCCTCGCTCACGCGTTTTGAAGTTGCACAGTTTTGACGCCCAGCGTGGCTGAAAGCCACTTTTTATCGTAGCCTGGGGCACCGCCCCAGGATTCCGATTCGTTACGAATCCCATTGGCCAAAGGCCATACTCACTGACATCTCTGCCTGACGTGAATATGGCCTTCGGCCAAATGGGCCTTATTTTCCTGGCTCCTGGGGCGATGCCCCAGGCTACGGTGAAGAATGGCCTTTGGCCAAAACTGTCGCTGTCCGAAACTGTGCAACTTCAAAACTCACGCGTCGGGTTACCTTGACGACCCCATACGAACTTGTGGACCGGACCACTTAGTCGCGGATTTATCCGGCGACGCTCTCATGGATACGACGCAAGGTGCAGGGCGGAGTTCATCGTTGCGAGTTTCAGTTTGCCGCCGCGAGATGTGATGACATTCACGCAGCAGTTGTCCTGTGGCAAATCCTTGGCTCGGCCCATTTCGAGGCCCAGGAGATGGGCGAGCAGCGAGCGGTTGACGGCCTTGTGAGCGACCACCGCAATTTCCCGTCCTTCGTTTTCGGCGATCAGCTGTTCAATGCGCGGCAGGACTCGGTCAAGCACATCTTGATAGGACTCCCCGCCGAGATATCCATGAGTGCCGGAGTCTTCCATAAAGCGGCGATATTCTTCGGGCGTTCGATCGGAAATCGTGCCCCAGTCCAGGCCCTCCCATCGCCCGACGTTGATTTCGTGCAGGTTTTCAATCGCTGAAACGCTCAGCCCATGTGACGCGGCGATCGCTTTAGCGGTGGCCACGGCGCGTGCCATCGGGCTGCTGAAGACGGCGTCCAGCCGAATGTTCTGCAACAGCTTTCCGGTCGATTCAGCCTGGCGTCGGCCCAGCTCGCTTAACTCCGAGTCAACTCCCGAACCTTGCAGGATCGGCGGGATCCGCTCATTCGACGCAGTGGCTCCGTGACGGATCAAATATAGTGTTGCACGGTTATCGCTGGGCATAGATGTTACTTCAGGAGTCGATTGCGGCGGTCGTTATTCAGTGGCGATCTTCCAGACTGGTTTTTCGTCGAGATCAACGCATGCTTCGAGAATCTCGTGGGGCGCGAAGCGAGCCTTGTAATCCATCGACTGGTTTTCGTGAATCCAATAGCCAAGGTACGAGTACCGTAGTGATCTGTCGTTCGCCCATTCGATTTCTTTGAGAATGGAAAAGGTTCCGGGGCTCAGCTTTCTCCAGGAAGGATCGTGATAGAAGTACGCGCTTGAGAGACCTTCGGTGAACACATCGACAATTCCCACGCCAATCAACCGCCCGGCTTCCCGGTACTGGAATTCCCGAGCGAACTCGGTCGGCCTCCCGATGAACGAATCGTAGTAATCCTGGAACGACGTCGCGTTGTCAGGCCACTGACGGCGCTCGGCCATGTCTCGATGGTAGGCGTTGAACAGGGCAACATGTTCGTCGGTAACCTGTGGCTGCGTGATGCTAAGTTCGACGTGCTGATTCCGACGTAGAGCCCGTCGCTGACTCTTCGATGGTTGAAAGTCGGCCAGAACGATTCGCAGCGGTCGGCATTTCTGACAGGCCTGACATTTCGGCCGAAAGACGTAATTGCCGAATCGCCGCCACCCGCGTTCGATCAGTCTTTCGAGCGACTCTGCATCGAGCGTTGCCGGCACGCGGTACTCAAGCTGAGAGGTCTCGGCTGGAAGGTACGGACATGGGGAGGCATCCGTGACAAACCTGATCAGGTCATACGAATCGTCATCGGGCATGCGTAGTGAAGAAGCGTTGGAGGGAGATGATGCAGCGTTACCGGGATATCTCTGAAAGGTAGTTCGCCGGGCGGTCGCTGTCAGCAGTCAGAGACGGCTGAGATATAGTTGCGGGACTGACGGTGCTGACGCGGATTCTGTAGAAGAATCCGCAATGTCGCATCTGTGCGTTTTCGTTTGCTGAATTCCTTCTTAGTCGGCTTCTGAGTGGACGTGGAGTAGTGGTGATCGACTGGTCCGGTATTCGTGCTTCGGTTTTGGGGAATGAGTGCAGCACCGCCGGAATTCCGAAGGTGCAGCTTCCCGTTCTGCCAGCGGCCGTTACAGAGTTTTCACAGAAGGCCGACGATCCAGACTGCAGCATTGATGAGCTGTCTGCGATTGTCGAGTCCGACACTGGATTGACTTGCCAGCTTCTGCGCAACGTCAATGCCAGCACGAACGGGTTCAAGCATCGGATCGCGACGCCGCATCACGCGATTGCTTCGTTGGGAATTCGTCGAACGAAACTTCATCTGATTACGGCGGCGCTGCTGAACGCGTTGCCGGCTCGACAACTGAAACTCATCAACCTGCCGAGCTTCTGGAATGCGAATCTGGAGCGGGCTCTTTTTGCCAGGCGGCTGGCGAGGCTCCTTAAGACCGACGAGGAACTCGCTTTCGCCGCTGGCTTGCTCCAGGACTTTCTAATTCCCATCCTGACGAATGAACTCGACAACGAATACGTCCACTTCATGAGTCAGGGAGATGCCGATCGTGTGTCGCTGGTGGATTTTGAAGCGAAGACGTTTAGTTGGGATCACGCGGGAGCGGCTGCGAATGTCATGTTCGACTGGGGATTTCCCGACGACCTGATCTGCTGCGTCTTCTTTCATCATCGCGGATTTTCAGTTCTGGCCGACGAGAAACTGGGGCAGTCTGCCGCCGCTGCTGTCGCACTGGCAGGCTTGATGCCGGATTCGATCCGTCAGTCGCCGGACGGGTTGCAGCAGCTCGAAAAACTGGCCGGAATCTGGGACGGTTTCGATCTGCACGCCGTCGCCAGTGACGTCTTCAACGAGTACGGACCGCAGGCTCTCGAATCGGCGAACTATATTCCGTTCAAGGCTCACTGCGAGAAGATGCTTGAAGCCGCCGCCGAGGTTTAGCGCCGGGTCGTGGTGAACCGGTTGGCCGGTGAAAAAGGAATATCGAATATCGAACAAGGAATGTCGAAATCTGAAGTAAGTACCACTTCGTCCTTCAAAATTCCTTGTTGGATATTCGATATTCAGTTCGTCAGCCGCTCAAGAGTCCTGATTCGTGATGAATTTTCTCCAGCGACGCAGCATCGGCGTGTCGTCCTCCGAGTCGCTCGGGTTCATCGCTTTGGCAAGCTTTTCTCGATCAAGAGCCAGTTGCTCGGTCTGCTCATTCAGCGTGGCCTGGTCTCGTGAAAGTTTGGCTCGTTCGATCGACACATCGATCTCGGCAATTCGCAGCTGATCGTGAATCACCTTTTCGATTTCATCGACCCTTGCGTGCAGCGTCTCATCGTCAGACTCAGCCTGAACTTCTCCGAGCCAACCTTCCAGTCGCCCGGTGATGTCTCTCATCTGATGACAGAGCCAGCGGATGTAAGCGTCTCGGTCTGTGATTCCTTTCTGAAGTTCCGGCGTCGCGGCGTCTTCCGGGTCAATCGGCTCAGGAATCGGTACGTCGAGGTCGTCTGGCACGTCGTCGCTTGAAATCAGAACGAGCCGGACGGGCGCCTCCAGCGGTTTTCTGCTGGGAGCTT
>JBLFXD010000515.1:0-5604 GCA_047611045.1 Planctomycetaceae bacterium
TCAGAGCCTGTTTGTGACCGGTTTCTGTCGTCGCCTTTCCGTCCATCCGCGACTGATAACTGATTCCCCTCGCTGCGTCTGGCCCAGATTACAATCTCAAGATAGGACGGCTACCCCGCAACTCGATCAAACAAGAGGTCTTCGACCTCCAACACATCATCCCCCTGACCTCCCAGCAGAGCATCCGGCCCGATGTTCCCAACAAGTGTGTCGTTGCCCTGACGCCCATGATAAACGTTCTTCTGGTCCGCCAATTCCCCCGGCAGGAGATCGTGCACTCCGCCGTAACTTTCTACACGCGTCTCACTGCGAAACTCATCATCAGGCCCTCGCCCGAACACCAGGTGCAACGTTCCTGTGACGCCACGATTGAAGCGTTCTCCTATAAGTGCATCGTCAAACCCATCACCATTGAAATCGCCAATCGGAGTCGCAGCATCGAAGACAATCGTCTGGTCCTCGTAGAGAGGCTGCACCAGTTCCATATCCCGGGAGTACGACTCGTCGCTCAAATCGAATGTCTCGAAACGAGAATCCTGCCCGAAGACAATGCTCGATGACACTGCAATATCGGCTAAACCGTCACCATCAAAATCCCCCAATGGAGACAAGAGATCACCGTCACCAGTCCCTTTAATGATCAAGCCGGTAGCAGCAGTGATGTCGGTGTCTCTGACCACAGCCGGAAATGGGTCACTCGATCCGTAAATGATCAAAGCGCCTCGATGGTTTATCCCTGGGGCCGTTGGGCGAGCTTCATCGACCAATAGAATGTCATCAATGCCGTCGCCGTCAATATCGCCAGCGGCAACTTCGGCGATCTGCAGGATGTGAGTGCCGATGCCACCGGCAATGCGAAAACCATTACTGCCGTCCAGCTCATCGATTTGAACGGTTTCGGAAAAAGATGTCCGCCCAAACACAACAACGCCTACGTCAATAAAGCCGTCGTCAACGCGGCGGTGCGCTTCAAGCATGACGTCCGCCAATCCGTCGTTGTTAATATCTCCGATTCCTGTGACGCGACTGGCAAGATCGAAGCCGTCTGGCCCTGATATCCGGAATCCATCGGCAGGCGTCATCAATTGCGGAGCTAACTCACCAGTGCCCACATCAGCTCGGCCAAACACGACATAGGCACCAGCCCTCGTTAGGACACCACGACCATCCACCTCAACAAGGCCAACCTGCGGATCAAGCAAAATGACATCATCAAACCCGTCACCATTTACATCGCCAGCGCCCGACACGTCGAAGCCGTCGTAATCTGCCCCTCCTCCAATCCGAAACCCTTGCGAGCTGTCGAAGGCAGACAAATCGACAGTCGCTTCGAACTCTGCTCGACCGAACAGAATGAAGGCACCTCCAATCCCACCATTGCCGGCCGCTGCAAGAACGACATCGTCAAAACCATCTCCATTAAAGTCGCCAGCGGTCGAGACATTTCGACCAGTGAATGTGATGCTTTCAAAACCATTGATTTTGAACCCGTTGTTCCCGTCGAGGCTCGCTAGATCAATCGACCCGGAAATCGCCTGATCGGTCCCGAAGACCACGAAAGACTGGCCCACACCATAGACTGCATCCACTGACGCGTATCCCGCTCCAATGATCACATCGTCGAAGCCGTCGCCGTTGATATCGCCCGCCGATGCAATTGAAATACCCGGAAAGGCAGAGAACGGCAATTCAGGGACACCGGTGATCTCGATGGCGACATCCGTGTCGAGTAGCCCGGACGTTCCCGTCCCGGACAGCAACATCCGAGCTTCCAGGCTTTCTGCTGGACGCATTGCCAAACGTTGCCGTCGCCGCTTTGCCGCAGGCTTCGGTTTTGATGCAGGTATCTTCGAGCCGTTGAATCGATTTCCGAACCAACCGGACTTCCCTGTCCAGGCCATCGCTGCGCTCCTCAGCCGGTGAAATGATCAACTCGACAAGCTGACCACCGCGACGCATGCCAGCCTCTAGCTGAGGCAAGGCCACCGAGGATTCAACGACGAATCGCTCCCAGCAGGCCCTGGAGAATCGGAAACAACGCGACCGTTCATCTGACACGTCCGTCTGTTCAAATCGGCAGTCGGCGAAACTTTTCTGAACGCAAACAGGCAAGAACGGTCAACTTTGCTGACTTTGCCAATGGCGTAATCTCGCCGACTTCGTCTAAGCAACGTCTCAAGTGCCGCAGAACGTGGCCTTGACGACTTCGTCTGATGTCGGTGCGGCTTCGTACTCTGCAAATTCAGGTCGCGATTCAAACGGGTGCTGCAGCGCGTCGTTGAGTCGTTGAAACGGTCCAAAGTCACCGGCGTTGCCCGCCTGGATCGCTTCCTCGATGCGGTGGTTTCGCGGGATGTACACCGGGTTCGACCGGCGCATCAGAGCGAGGGCTTCGTCTCGATCGACACCGATCAAACGAGCCCGCCACGAGTCCAGCCAACCAACGATCTCGACGGAGCAATTGAAGAGACACGTGACTTTCTCGTCGTTGCCACTTTCGAGTGCGTCTGAAAGATGACGAAACACGAGTGTGAAGTCGGCCTCGCCTTCAGACATCGCCGTCAACAAGTCTTTGGCCATTTCCCAGTCGCCGGTGCTGCCAGCTGACAGGCCAATCTTGGCGGTCAATCGTCGTTCCAGAGCGTTCTGCTGAATATCGAAAAATCGTTCGAGTGCGGCTTCAGCCAGCGCGACTGCTTTCTTTGAATCATCATCAATCAAAGGCAACAGCGTCTCAGCAAAGCGAGTCAGATTCCACAGGCCAATCGGCCCTTGATTACCGAACGCGTAGCGGCCCTGTTCATCGATCGAGCTGAACTTCTTCGCCGGATCGTAAACGTCCAGAAAGGCACACGGGCCGTAATCGATGGTCTCGCCCGAAACGTTCATGTTGTCAGTATTCATGACGCCATGAATGAATCCAAACTGCATCCAGTGAGCGATCAAATCGGCCTGCCGCTCGATGACTCCTTCCAGCAAAGCGAGATAAGGATTCTCTGCCTGCTGCGCGTCGGGATAATGCCGAGCGATCACGTAATCAGCGAGCACCTTCAAATTCTCGTGATCCTGTCGAGCCAGGAACCACTGAAACGTGCCGATGCGAATGTGCGACCGAGCGACTCGCGTAAACACTCCGCCCGGCACCATGCCCTCGCGGAAGACCTTGTCACCGCTGGCGACCGCCGCGAGCGCACGCGTCGTTGGCACTCCCAAAGCGGCCATCGCTTCTGAGACGATGTACTCTCGCAAGACCGGACCGAGTGCCGACCGCCCATCACCACGACGAGAAAATGGTGTCGGGCCGGAACCTTTCAACTGGATGTCGTAACGATGTCCGTCCTTGCCGAGCACCTCACCCAGCAGAATGGCTCGACCGTCTCCAAGCTGAGGTGAAAAACCGCCGAACTGGTGCCCCGAGTAAGCCATCGCCAGCGGCTCAGAACCATCCGCAAGTTGGTTGCCGGCAAGAACCGCCAGTCCCTCCGGCGAATTCAACCAGTCGACGTCGATCCCGAGTTCTTCAACCAGACCGAGGTTCACCCGAATCATCGACGGCGCCGAAACAGGCGTCGGCTCGGCCGAAGCGAAGAAACCTTCCGGCAACCGGGCATAGCTATTGTCAAAAGGAATTCGCATGAAGTCACAGTCGATTGAAGGCAGTGAAGCTCAACGTTCAACTGCCGCAAAGTTATGGAGGACAGCGTCGCAGTCGATAACCGAAACGTGAACACAAGGTGGCGTCAGGCAATCAGCTCGCGAATTGGGCGGACGTCACTGGGCAGGATCGGAACGGGGCGTTCGGTCTGGTCACGGATCAATTCAGACTGGTCGATGCCGAGGTTGCGGTAAATCGTCGCCAGGATGTCTCGAAAATCGACCGGGCGATCTGCGGCGTACGCACCGGTCTTGTCCGTCGAACCGATGACCTGGCCAACCTTCATGCCACCGCCCGCCAGCCAGGCACAGTTGACCGGAGCCCAGTGGTCGCGGCCAGCGTTCTTGTTGATCTTCGGGGTACGACCGAATTCGTCGCAGACCACGACGGTGACGTCGTCACCCAAGCCTCGCTGATAGACGTCTTCGATCAGCGCTGAAATCCCCTGATCGAAGGTTGGCAGGTGCTTCTTCATGTGTGCAAAGTGACTGCCGTGAGTGTCCCAGAAACCGTACGCCACAGTGACCACTCGAACGCCGGCTTCAACCAGACGACGAGCCTGCAGTAATTGCTCGTTCCATAACGGAGCCCCGTCGCCAAGATGTTTGGGCGAACCCTTACCGTAACGCTCGCGCACCGCCTCGCTCTCGGTGGAAACGTCAAGTGCTTCGACCAGGCGGGACGACGTCAGCACATCAAACGCACGATCGTAGTTTTCATCCATCCCGAGCAAGCGAGCATCTTCCGCCGTTCGCCGAACACTGTCGAGCTGCCGCAAAAGCTCGCGGCGATTGCTGAACTGATCAGTCGGCACGAACCGCAACTTCATGCTGGCCAGGTCTTCCCCGTCAGCTTTCACTTGATTGAAACGACTACCAAGGTAACCCGCTCCCGAGCTGTTGTACGGGCGGTGTTTCATCGTCGGAAACAGATCGATGAACGGTGGCGTCACCGGATTTGTCGCCCCCTGCAGCTGCGAGACGACCGAACCAAAATTCGGAAATCCCTCCCGCTCGACGGTTCCCATCTGGTACCCCGTCAGGCTTTGAAAGCTGCTGTGTTCATCGCGCTGACCAACGACCGACCGAATGACCGCACAACGGTCGGCCACCTTTGCCATCTGAGGAAGCAGTTCACAGAACTCAATGCCGGGAACACTCGTCGGAATCGGGTTGAACTCGCCCCGGATTTCCACCGGAGCTTCCGGCTTCAGATCCACCGTGTCCTGATGCGAGATTCCTCCGGTCAGGTAGACCATGATCACTGCTTTGTGACCGCTTCCTGAACCTGCCGCCTGCTCGGCTCGCAACACATCGGTCAGCGACAGACCACCCACCGCCAGCGAACCGGCCTGCAGAAACGACCGGCGCGAAACGCCATCACACAGACGCTGTGAGGGTCCGGAGATCTTGAGCATCGAAACTTCCCTGGAAGCAGCGGGGCATTGAAAGACGGCGGCGTTCGGTACGAACCGCGCGGAGACACACATGGTAGCGGAATTGGCAAGCAAGGCGCATACGGGAGTCAAGCTCGTAAACAGAAACCGTGAAGATGGCCTGACATGATCCGTTGTGTCATCCTTCCGTTCGGGCGGCCGGAATTTGTCACAAAGCTCAGCGGGAGTTTCTAAGCATGGATACAGCAGGCATGATTGCAGGAGCCATTGCCGCAATCCTCACACTGGCGTTGCTATTCAAACCATTCTTTGACAATGCCGAGGGGTTCGTAGAATGCCTGCGCTACTCGATGACTCCAGACATTTTCTCCTGGTTCAACGGCGAAGGCGTAGAGGACTGGTGGGCAGAAATGAAACTCTCTTTCTGGCTGATCTGCGGAGGCGCCGCAGGATATGGGGCTTATGCGATTATTGCTGCGACATGACTCGTGGCATGATTCTCAGAGGATCTCCTGTGGGTACTCATTGAAGGACCGAATCGCCTCGGCATATT